>JBJOJH010000140.1:0-6443 GCA_046046715.1 Pseudomonadota bacterium
GTGGCGCTGAAAGCCAGTCGACCTTGCGCTGCTTTTTGGGTAGGCGCTTGTCGATGAAGGCCCAGATGCCCTCGGGTGCGTACTTCAGGGTAAGCACCAGCAGCACACCAAAGACGATCACCTCGTAGCTGCCACTGGTGCCCAGCAAGCGAGGCAGTACCACCTGTAGTTGGTCGCCCATCAGCTTGGTCACCGTGACGCCTACCACCGCCCCCCAGACGTGGCCGATGCCACCTAGCACCGCCATGAACAGGTACTCAATGCCCACATGTACACCAAAGGGCGACGGGTTCACCGAGCGCTGGAAGTGCGCGTACAGCCAGCCCGATGTGGCGGCCAGCAACGCGGCAATCATGAAGATGACGATCTTGGCGCGCAGGGTGTTGACGCCCATGGACTCGGCCATCATGGAACCGGTTTTGAGGGCACGGATGGCCCGACCCACGCGCGAATCCAGCAAATGGGTCAGCGCCAGAGCGGCCAGCAGCACAATGGACCAGGTGAACAGCAGATACGCCCGACCCTGGCCCAGTTCGAAGCCCAGCAAGGACAAGCCGGTGATGTTCAGGATGCCGTCGTATTTGCCCAGCGCATCCAGATTGCCCATGGTGTAGTACAGCGACAGGCCCCATGCAATTGTGGCCAAGGGCAGGTAGTGACCCGACATCCGCAGCGTGATCCAGGCCAGCACCAGGGCGCAGGCAGCGGTCAGCGTCAGGCCGACCAGTAGCGTGAGCCAGGGCGAGAGGCCCATTTGCACCGTGAGGTAAGCGCTGGTGTAAGCGCCTATGCCTACGAAAGCAGCCTGGCCGAAGGAGGTGAGGCCACCCACACCGGTCAGCAAGATGAGGCCCAGCACCGCCAGGCTCGAGATGCCAATGAAATTGAGCTGGGTAATCCAGAACTCGGGAACCGGCAGCACGGTCACCGCCAATAAGGCGCCGAGCAGACCTATCCACCCCCACATACGTAAATTCATGTCAATGCTCCTCGTCACCATGGCCGCCCAGCGAGCGCCAGAACAGCACCGGCAAGATGAGCGTGAAGACGATCACTTCTTTGAACGAGCTGGCCCAGAACGAGCCAAAGGCCTCGATCGTGCCGACCATCAGGGCACCCAAAGCCGCGGCTGGGTAGCTGGACAAACCACCAATCACAGCGGCGACGAAGCCCTTGAGGCCAATCAGAAAGCCGGAGTCGTAGTACACGGTGGTGGTGGGGCCGATCAACAGGCCCGACAGGGCACCAATCAGGGCTGCCATGGCAAGCGTGAGCTGCCCAGCGGTTTGGGTAGATATGCCCATCAGCCGTGCCCCCAGGCGGTTGACGGCCGTGGCACGTAGCGCCTTGCCATACAAGGTGCGTTCAAAAAACAGCCACAGCAAGGTGATGAGTGCCATGGAAGCCAGCCCAATGATGATGGCCTGGCCCGACAGGTTGACGGCGCCCAGAGCGAAACGCTCGTCCCAGAATGATGGGTTGCGGTAGCCCTCTGCACCAAAAAAGACCAGCCCGAGACCAGTCAGGGCAAAGTGCACACCCACCGACACAATGAGCAAAACCAGCGGCGTGGCATCTGCCAACGACTGATAAGCCAGCCGGTACACCAGAGGGCCAAAGCAGGTGACGATGCAGACCGACAGCAAGGCTTGCACCCAGAGCGAAAACTGCTGGGGTGCAGCCCAGATCGTGATGGCTGACACCAGCGCAGGTGCCACCAGGACCTTGAAGCCAGAGAGCAGGGCGCGGCCCATCTGACCCTGATGCCGCCAGGCATGCCAAGTCTGGGTGATGCCCGCCAGCCCGGCCAGCAGCATGAGCAGCCAGATCGTGCCGGGGACCTGACCCGTTTGCAAAATGGCCAGGGTGAGTGCGCCGTAGGTCACAAACTCGCCCTGGGGGATGAAGATGACCCGCGTCACCGCGAAAACCAGCACAGTGGCCAGGCCCAGCAATGCGTAAATGGCGCCGTTGGTCAGGCCATCGACCAGCAGGATGCTGGCTATCGTGAAGTCCATGGGAACCCTCTTTGAACAAAACGCAGCCAGCGAAAACTGGCGCGATCAAGCAAGCTGCCAGCCCACACGGGCCAGCGGCTTTGCATCAGACAGGCTTACTTCTCAAGCTTCCAGTTGCCGTCCACGATCTTCATGATCACGCCGGTGTCGTCGGTGTAACCAGCATGGTCGGTGGCTGTGTATTTGACAGTGCCGTGGAACAGGGGGATCGGGCCAGCGGACTCAAGCGCACTCTTCAGGGCACCACGGAAGTCCGGTGTGCCGGGCTTGGCCGTCTTGAGGGCCACGGGAATGATCTTGCTCAACACCACCGATGCGTCGTAGGCATGGGCGGCAAAAGAGTTGCGGCTGTTGGGGCCGTTGACCTTTTCCCAGGCTTCGACGTGCGCCAGCGCTACCTTGCGGTTGGGGTGCTTCTCAGGCAGTTGCTCTGCGACCAGGCCAGGGCCTGCCACCACAAAAGCGCCTTCCACATCCTTGCCGCCCACGCGGATCAGCGCGTTCGATGCAGCACCGTGGGTCTGATAAATTTTGCCTTTGTAGCCGCGTTCAATCAGGGCCTTGTGGGGCATGGCTGCGCCGCTGCCCGAGGCCACGATCAGGATCGCGTCGGGGTTGCCGGCTGTGACCTTCAGGGCCTGGCCGGTCACGCTGGTGTCGGTGCGGGCAAAGCGCTCTTCAGAGGCAAACTTCAGCGCGGTGCCGTTCATCTTGACCTTCATGTCGCGCAGGAACAACTCACCATAGGCATCGGCATAACCCAGGAAGCCCACGGACTTGACGCCGTTTTTCTTCATGTGTTCCACGATGGCGTGCGACATGACCAGAGTGGACTGGGGCATGTTGTAAGACCAGGGCGACTTGGCGGTCGACACATCGATCGGCGAAAAGCTCAGTTGCATGGTGCCGGTTTCAGAGGCCACGGCAGCCACAGCATTGGCCGCTGGGGTTGCGGCCGAGCCCATCAGGATGTCAACTTTGTCTTCAGTGACCAGACGGCGTGCATTCTTGGTAGCCTGGGTGGGGTCGGTGGCGTCATCCAGGATGATGACCTTGAGGTTTTGGCCACCAATGGTCTTGGGCCACATTTCGATGGATTGCTTCATCGGGATGCCCAACGCCGAGGTGGGGCCGGTCAGCGGCAGGGTGATGCCGATGGTCACATCGGCGAAGGCAGCGCTGGCGCCTAGGGCTGCCATGGCAGCGGTCAACAGTTTCATTTTCAGTTTCATGCTTGTCTCCTGGGAGGTTGTGGGAACACGGAAAAAATCGTTTGGGGCCTCAGCTGCACAGGGCCTTGATGTCTGCGGGTACCGGAATGGCCTTGATGCGGTCCGGGTCGTCCGGGTGCTTGATGCAAAAGGCGCGGGTTTCGCGTCCTTCGCACAAGACCACGTCGCCGCGCATGACCACATGCTTTTGTATGACGACCTTGTCACGCCACTCTTCCACACTGGTGTGGACTTGCAGCGTTTCGCCATAGGTGGCCGGGCGCATGAATTTGGTGTTGATCTCCAACAGGGGCGTGCCGATGATGCCGGTGGTCTTGACCAGCTCGCGCCAGGGCGGCACGCCGCACTTCACGAAGAAGTTCAGCGAGGAGGCATCCATCCACTTGCTGTAGTTGGGAAAGAACACGATGCCAGCGGGGTCGCAGTCGCCAAACATGACCTGAAATTCGTAAACGACGGTTTTGCTCATGAGCACTTTGAATGGGGTATCGCTTGAATTGCCTGTACCAGCACCATTATGGGCCGGGACCTCAGGCCGTGGCCTCAGGGTTTTCGATGAGCAAGGCGATGCCTTGACCACCACCCACGCAGGCACTGGAAATGCCATAGCGCAGGCCCGAACGCTTGAGTTCGCGCGCCAGCGTCAGCGTCAGGCGCACGCCAGTGCAGGCCAGCGGGTGGCCAAGTGCAATCGCGCCGCCATTCACATTCAGCTTCGATAAATCTAGCCCCAGTTCACGGCCCACCGACAAGGTTTGTGCGCCTTGGGCCTCGTTGATTTCGAAGCGGCCGATCTGGTCGAGCGTCAGGCCGGTGCGCTGCAGCAGCAGCTGTATGGCCGGGGCGGGGCCGATGCCCATGATTTCGGGCGGCACGCCCACCACCGAACAAGCCACTACACGCGCCAACGGCTTTATGCCCTGGGCCTGGGCGTAGCTGCCCGAGGTGACCACGCAGGCCGCAGCAGCGTCGACCAAGGCAGCGCTGTTGCCACCGGTTTGCACGCCACCCTCATAAACCGGCTTGAGCTTGGCCAGCACCTCGGCTGGAGAAATACGGGGATGGGTGTCGGTGCTGACCTCGGTGACCTTGCCTTGCAGCTTGATGCCACGGGGCTTGTAGCCGGCCAATTCGAACTTTTCCGTGATCACGGGCACGATCTCCCCCGCCAGAAAGCCCGATTCCTGCGCAGCGACCGCCTTGGCAAAGGAACTGGAGGCGAACTGGTCGACGTCTTCGCGGCTCACACCGTATTTTTTGGCCAGATTCTCGGCCGTCTGGATCATGTTGATACCGGCGGCCGGGTCTTTAAGGGCCTCCCACATGTAGTCCTTGAAGCCCACGGGTGCACCCAGCTTGAAACCGGTGCGGTGGTCAAAGGCGGCGATGGGGTTGCGCGTCATGCTCTCGGTACCCACCACCAGGGTGGCATCGGCCGAGCCGCTTTGGATGTGCTCACCCGCCTGGCGAAACAGCTCAAAGCCAGTGCCGCAAATACGCTGGGCCATCAGGGCCGGCACCTCGACAGGCACACCCGCATACAGACCGATGTGTCGTGGCAAAAAGAACTGGTCAAAGTCGCCAGGGGCCATGTTGCCCGTGATGACCGAACCGATGTGCTCGCCAGGCACGCCTGCGCGGGACAGGGCCTCGCGCGCGGCCTTGATGCCCAGGTCGGTAGGGGATACGTGGCCCAGCGAGCCACAGTAGTCGACCATGGGGGTGCGCACGCCGTCGAGCATGTGCACATCATCAAAGGCGTTGAAGAAACCTCGGGCAGTCATGGGTCAGGTCTTTCTCGTGAATGGGGGGTGTTGGGGCTGAGATCAGGCCTGCGGCTTCAGGATGTAGTGCAGGGCGTCCTGATGCAAGGCATCCACGGTGGCAGCACGGTGGCTGAGCACAGCGCGCTGGTTGATTGAGCCCTTGTCGGTGATCTCGCCACGGTCGATGGTGGGAGGCTCGGACAACAGACACATGCGGGCAATGCGGTTGGCGCTGCCGGTTGCGGTCTTGGCCAGTTCGTTGAGCACGCTCTGGAATTGAGCCAACACCGGGGCGCTGTTGAGCACATCGGCCATGGGGGCGGAAGTGTCCAGGCCACTCAGGCCGCGCACCGCAGGCGTGGGGAAGACCATGGCGCCCACTTCCTTAAGGTTGATGCCGGTCAGCACCACGTCCTGAATGTAGGGGGCGCCGGCCGCAATGATCTTGGCGCGCAAGGGGCCCACGCTCACAAAGGTGCCTGTGGCCAGCTTGAAGTCTTCAGCGATGCGGCCATCAAACTTCAGGCCCAGGTGGATGTCGGTCTCGTCGATCCATTTGACGGCATCACCGGTCTTGAAGAAACACTCTTCGTCAAAGGCCTCTTCGGTTTCGGCAGCCATGCGCCAGTAGCCGGGCGTCACATTGGGGCCGCGGTAGCGCACCTCGGTCTTGCCGTCGATGTCGACCAGCTTGAGTTCCAGGCCAGGAGTGGGTACGCCCAGGTCGCCCGCCTTGACGTTCGGGTTGGTCACAAAGATACCGAAGGGACCAGACTCGGTCATGCCCAGGCCGGTGGTCATGACGATGCGCTGGCCGATCTCGCTTTCCTGGCTTTCATACAGGCTGTCCCAGATGGGTTGGGCCAGGGCGGCACCGGCATAGAAGAACATCTGCACGCGTGAGAGCAGGTTCTTGCGCAGGGCGCGACCTTCATCGCTGTCCGCCTTCATGGCCAGGGCTATGGCTTCGAAGCCGGTGGGCACGTTGAAGTAAACGGTGGGCGCGATTTCGCGCAGGTTGCGCAGGGTTTCGCCCACCAGCGCTGGCGTGGGTTTGCCGTCGTCGATGTACAGCGTGCCACCGTGAAAAACCACCATGCCGAAGTTGTGGTTGCCACCAAAGGTGTGGTTCCAGGGCAGCCAGTCGACCAGCACCAAAGGCTCCTGTGCCAGCACCGGCATGCTTTGGGCCATTTGCTGCTGGTTGGCGCACCACATGCGCTGGGTGTTGATCACTGCCTTGGGCATCTTGGTCGAGCCGCTGGTGAACAGGAACTTGACGATGGTGTCTGGCCCGGTGGCGGCCATGGCTGCCGCCACTGCAGGGGTGGGGTCCGTGGCGGCCAGGTCGTCAAAAGAAGTGCTGGGGCGTCCCTCGATCTGGCCCTGGGTCAGGACGATCTCGATGCGGGCATCCACCGCCGTGG
>JBJOJH010000141.1:0-6092 GCA_046046715.1 Pseudomonadota bacterium
CGATTTCGGATTTTGTGTGCGGTGCACGATGGCGAGTGGGGTACGCGGGCGCTGAATCAGGCCGTGGCGCGCGCGCTGGCGCAGCAGGGACTGCTGAAACCTGTGGGCGACTGGTACGCCGGCCGCCCGGTGATGGTGACGCGCAATGACGCTGCACTGGGCGTGTTCAATGGGGACATCGGTGTGGTGCTGCCGTCTGCCGAGGCCGGTGCCGGGCTCAAGGCCTACTTCCTGGATGGCGAGCAGCTACGCAGTGTGGGCGTGGGACGACTGGCTGCGGTGGAAACCGCGTTTGCCATGACGGTGCACAAGAGCCAGGGCTCGGAGTTTTCCCACACCGCGGTGGTGTTGCCGCCGGGCAGTGCCGCCGTGCTGACGCGTGAACTGGTCTACACAGCCATCACGCGTGCGCGAGAGTACCTGACCCTGTGCGAAGCCGCACCAGGATTGCTGGCTGCTGCGCTGGCCCAGCCTACCCGACGTTCCAGCGGACTTGATGTGGATGGCCACCATTCGGTCACAAAGTTTGAACCAAATGATCTCTAATGATCAATTATTGTGAATGTAGGCGTCAAGAATTTTGATGCCGATCGTGTGGGTCGACACCTAAACTTCCTCTCAATCAACGCTACCCAGCAAGGGTATGCAGTGGCGTAAAAGCCGTTGAACGCAAGGAGTTTCGTCGTGAGCCAACCGCCCAACCGCACTGATTACCACCTGTTTTCCATCGTCCTGCACTGGGTGCTGGGCCTGAGCCTGGTGGCCATCTTTGCGCTGGGCATTTACATGAGCGATTTGCCGTTTTCACCGGCGCGCCTCAAGTTCTACAACTGGCATAAATGGGCGGGTGTCACGATCTTGATGCTGTCGCTGCTGCGACTGGGCTGGCGTTTGACCCACCCCCCGACACCTTTGCCCGTGGCGGTGAAGAAGTCAATGCCTAACTGGCAACTGCGCGCTTACCACGCCACCCACGTCCTGTTTTATGTGCTGTTCCTGGTGGTGCCTTTGATAGGCTGGGCCTACAGCTCGGCGGCGGGGTTCCCGGTGGTGCTGTTCGGGGTCTTGCCCTTGCCCGACTTGCTGGCGGCCGACAAGGCCCTGGCTGAAGTGATCAAACCCTTGCACAAGATTTCGGCCCTGATGCTGGGTGCTTTGGTGATCGTCCATGTGGCAGCCGCACTCAAGCACCAGCTGGTGAACCGTGACGGCTTGATGTCGCGCATGCTGCCTCGGCTGCGCTGATGGTTATTCCAACCTTTTTCTATTCATACCTAATCAACATGACACTGCACACCACATCGTTTTTCCGGCTGGGACTGGTCGGGCTTTTGGCCGGCGCGTCTGTGCTGGCTCAGGCAGAGACCAAATTGGTGTCAGCCCAAAGCGACATCAGTTTTACCGTCAAGCAAATGGGGGTACCTCTTGAGGGGCGCTTTCGCAAGTTTGATGCGCAGATGAGCTTTGATGTAAGCAAGCCCGAAACCAGCAAGATCGCATTTACGGTAGACATGGGCAGTGCCACCATGGGCTCGGCAGAAACTGATGGGGAGTTGCCCAAGGCGCCCTGGTTCAACACACCCAAATTCCCACAGGCCACCTTTCAGTCCAGCACGGTGAAGGCCCTGGGGGCTGGCAAGTTTGAGGTGAATGGCAAGCTCAGCATCAAGGGCAATGTCCGTGATGTGGTGGTGCCAGTTACCTTGATAGCCAGCGGCGCGACGACCACCGCGCAAGGCGTATTTGCGATCAAGCGTTTGGCCTTCAAGGTAGGGGAGGGCGACTGGGCCGATACCTCCATGGTGGCCGACGAAGTGCAAGTGAAGTTCAAGCTCGCGCTCAGCGGCGTGGGCAAGTTCTGAGTATTCTTTTTTTCAACCAACCTTTTGGAGATTTATATGCGTCAACATCTGATCGCTTTTGCAGCTACAGCAGCCCTGTTGGGTGCCGCCTCGTCCGCCATGGCAGCCCCAGAAACCTACAACCTGGACGGTAGCCACACCTATCCCCGTTTCTCGTACAGCCACTTTGGTCTGTCGACCCAGTTGAGCCGCTTCAACAAGACCACGGGCACGATCACCCTGGACAAAGCTGCCAAGACAGGCGCTGTCGACGTGGTCATCGACATGAAATCCGTCGACACGGGTTTTCCCGTGTTCAATGGCCACATCCAGGGCGAAGAGTTTTTGGACACAGCCAAGTTCCCCACCGCCACGTTCAAGTCCACCAAAGTGGTGTTTGAAGGCGACAAGCCCACAACCATCGACGGCAACCTGACCATCAAGGGCGTGACCAAGGCTGTGACCCTGAAGGTGAACAACTACGTCAACATGGAACACCCCATGCTGAAGAAAGACACCATTGGTGCCGACGCCAGCGTGGTCATCAAGCGCAGCGAGTTCAACGCCGGCAAGTACGCACCCTATGTGGGCGACGATGTGACCATTACCATTGCGGTCGAAGCCATCAAGAACTGATGAAACCCGGGGCTTTCGGGCCCCTGAAGGCCTAGCCTAGGCCCAACCAGGTTTACTCAGGCCCCACTCGGGCCTTTCAGTGCATGCTTCTGGTACGGGTGACCTCAAAGAGGTCAACCTGTCCTGCCTCAGCACTAACTTCTCCAATCATGCGAGCAAAGTGGGCGAGGCGTTCGTCCTGAATGAAGCTGGCAGATGACTCTGCCACCAGCATGCGATCGGGAGACTGTGAACGGGCAATCGCGAAGCCCTGCACATAATCCACACCGATTTCAGACAGAGTTTGCACCGTGGCCATGTCTTCGGCCCACTCGGCAATCACTTTCATACCCAGGTTGCCCGCCAGGTTGACGATGGCCTCCACGATGGCGATATTGGCCGGATGACTGTTCATGTTGACGATGAAGCTGCCGTCGATCTTGAGCAGGTCTGCCGTGATGCTCTTGAGGTAAGAGAAAGACGTGTAGCCGGCACCAAAATCATCGAGCGCCACCTTGGCACCAAGGCTGCGAACCCGATCCACAAACATCTGGGTTGTGCTGAGGTCGTTCAGGGCCACGCTTTCGGTGATTTCCACACACAGACGGTTGGCGACGTGGACGTTTTGGGCCAGCATCTGGTAGACATCCTGCATGAACTTTTCGTCGTTCAGGGAGGCGCCGCTTAGATTCATGCAGACAAATCCGATGTTGGGCAGCTGGTTGGCGTGCGCGCGCAGCCAGGCCAGGGTCGTGTAAAGCACCCAGCGGTCAATGACACTCATACGGCCACTGCTTTCACCGGCCTTGATGAGCCGCTCGGTCGGCACCATCTTGCCTTCAGCATCGCGCATGCGCAGCAACACCTCGAAGTTGAGGGAGGCATGGGGCGCCACCAATGACATGATGGGCTGCATCTCCAGGTACATGCCTTGCGTGGCGGCATCGGTGGACAGATGCTCAACCAGCCGCAACTCAGCCTCGTGCGCCAAAAAGGCGGCGGCGTTGTGCTCGTAAACGACCAGACTGTCGCCCTTGCCGGTCTTGGCCTCACGGCAGGCGCGGTCTGTGGTGGACAGCACGTCCTTGAAGCCCGAATCCGGGCTGACTTCAATCAGACCTACGCAGCAACGCACATGAAAGGCTTTGTCGCCGACCCGGTAAGGCTCAGTACCTATGGTGTCCACCAGTCCCCGGCCGATCAGTGCTGCCAGTGGGACCTTGGTGTCCGGCATGAGGATCAGGAACTCATCACCACCAACCCGCCCGACACACATCCCTTTGGTCAACATGGCGCTGATGCGCTCACAAACCTGTTGCAGGACTTCGTCACCCGCGGAATGGCCGAACAGATCGTTGATCAGTTTGAAACGGTCCAGATCCAGATAGGCCACTGAAAAGGGCGAGCCAGCCTTCAGTTCAGTCATCGCCGCACTGAAAGCGTCTTCAAGACCTCGACGATTCAGGACCCGGGTCAGTGGGTCATTGCGAGCCATGAACAACAAGTCTTCTTCTGCGCGGGATTTGTCGGTGACGTCCTGCAGCGATCCCTCTATCTTTTCGCGGGCCAAAGTGGCCTTGACCAAAAAGCGCTTGGCCCCCAGGCGGGGCTTGCGCACCCCTTTGATTTCAAGCTCGCCGCCGGTGGGCTTGTTCACCAGCTGCTGCAATTTTGGCCAGGCGCCATCACTGAAGTAGTTTTCCCAGGCGTTGGAGCCTGGCTCCAGCACGTCCGGGCTCAACATGTTCATCAGCGCCGGGTTTGCACTCAAGAATCGCCCCTGCAAATCCAGTGTGAACATGCCGATGGGCATGGCCTCAAAGGTGTGCTCCATTTCCGCCTTGGCGTCCAGCCACTGCAGGTGTTGCTGCCGCATTTGCTCGGCAATGGCCAACGAAGCCAAGAGGCTCGATGACAAGGCAGCACTGACGCTGTTGACGGAGCCGATGATGCCTTTGAAGCCGAGCGCAGCCGCAAACACCTCATACATGCTGGAAAAGAGCGTGATCGCCATGGAGGCGCCGTACCAGATGGCCACCGAGGATCTGGTCTTCATCAGGATGCGGACGATGTAGAAGATTAGGGTGAGGCTGTTGATGGCAGCAGCGACCCAAATAACCGGTAGAAAGTGCTTGTAGGGCAACACCAGGGCCAGGATCAGCATCGGGACGCAGCTCAACTGTGCAAACCGCATGGGCCATGGGAAGCCGACGTCCTTAATCTCATTTTGAAAAAGGGACTTGAACAGCGTGATGGTGATCACGTAATAGAAGGCCAGCGTCCAAGGCCTGATGACGCTCAAAAAGTTTGGCGCGATGACATAGCCCAGCCACTGTGTATCCCAGCCAGCTGACAGTGCTGCCATGCGCAGATTCAGGACCAACCACACTGAAAACAGGAGGTAGGTTTTTTGGCGGTTGATCAGTGCTGTGATCAGGATGAAGATCGACAGCACCAGCAGTCCGCCATCCAGCAGGCCCGCGTTGCGATGAAACTCTTCATGCGAGGTGTGGAAGTCATCTCCCTTCCACTGAGAGATCGTGAGCCTGGCAGGCCCCACAAAAGTGGCCTTGCACAATACTTGCCCAGCATAAGAGCCTGGCAGGCTCAGCGCGAAACCAGCCTTGGCCTGCTGTATCTGCCCTTGACTGCTGCGTTGATCGGCTTTCCCCAGGGCGTGAAGGTCCGCAGCGTTCCAGCATTCCAGGCTGGTGGCGTGGCGAGACGGGAACTCAAAAACCATGGGCTCTTGCCCGGGTTCTCCGCCCGTACGGAATGCAAGCCAGAAGGGCGCCTCTGACAGCTTGCTATTGCTTTTGTCTACTTGTGGCTGAGCCTGCAGTTGTATCAATGCCTGCTCGGCAGACAAATTAGAAGTTGAGTCTTCAACAACCTGAAATTCGACGATGCGTACAGGCGCAACCGAAAACTCGGCATGCCCATAGATGAAGGTCAACAGAGTCAACAGACATATGCCTAGCGGTAGGACGTAAACGGACAGGTTTAATAACCAACGGTCCAGACTGTCTTTGGTGCCACTTTGTTGAGTTGCCGCAATGGTGGTGGGCATGGGTCCTCTTGCCCCGTGGAGCATTTTCTACACCGCCCTGATGTAACTGTCGTTGTGTTGTGTTCCTATTATGTATGCAGAAAACGTGATGACCTTGGTGCCGATGGATCAACCCCTCATGACGTGCTGGAGCCTGTTCGCTTGAATGCGTTTTGCCGCTGTGTGGATCATGGGGGAGAGGGGGGTGCTGTGCAGCTGGATGTCCGGATGGGAGGTGCTGAAAACAAAATTGAACAGGGGGTGCTGAGCTGCCAGCCAACGCGCGCGCGCCGTACCCACTTCAAACGACAACACGCGATGGGGCAGGTTATTGACATGTGCCATGGGCACGTAGCCCAGGTCGGGGTAGACATCTTCGAACATCAGGCGCTCGTACTGACGATCGATGGGGGCGCGGGCGGTGATCACCATCCACTCGATGGATTGTTGCTGGCAGTAAAGAAAGAAGGCCTTGAACAGGGCAGTCTTGACGACGCGGCTGGTGGCATCGTTGGCCACGGCCAGGCGGGTGGCTTCTGCCAGAGAACTGTCGTGCAGCCATTGGGGCAGTGCCAATGACTTTTCCA
>JBJOJH010000142.1:0-4332 GCA_046046715.1 Pseudomonadota bacterium
ACGCGCTCGTAGGTCCAGCCCCGGCCGGTGTCGCTGGCTGGGCGGGCGGCCATGATCAGGTTTTCGCGCACGGTGAGGTTAGGGAAAACACCTCGGCCCTCAGGGACGTAAGCAACGCCACGCCGAGCCACTTCATGGGGCTGGGCTTTGGAGGTGTCCTGGCCAAACAGGTGGATGCGTCCATCGCGCTGAGTGACATGGCCCAGCAGGGTGCGGATCAGTGTGCTCTTGCCCATGCCGTTGCGGCCCAGCAGGCCCACGGTTTCGCCACGCGCGATTTGGAGGTCGATGCCGTGCAGCACATGGCTGGAGCCATACCAGGCGTGGATGCCCTGAGCTTCCAGGATGGGGTCGTTCATGGTGGTGCTCACGTCAATGTCCTCCCAGGTAGGCCACCTGGACCTCGGGGCTGTTACGCACAAAGTCCGGGGTGCCAGACGCGATCACCGCGCCATTCACCATCACGGTGATGCAGTCGGCTACCTTGAAGACAGCGTCCATGTCGTGCTCCACCAGCAGGATGGCATGGTCGGATTTCAACTCTTGCAATAGGGCCAGCATGCGGGCTGTTTCTTCGGCACCCATGCCCGCCAGGGGCTCATCCAGCAATAGCACTTGAGGGCTGGTGGCCAGGCACATGGCGATTTCCAGTTGCCGCTTCTGGCCGTGGCTCAGCAGGCCCGCTGGCCGCTCCAGAAACTCCTGCAAGCCCGCCCGACTGGCCGCCTGCCGAGCCGCCGCCACGCTGTCGGCACAGCGGCTGGCGTCTTGCCACCAGAACCAGGCCTTGGGCGTGCGGGCCTGGGCCGCCAGTCGGCAGTTTTCCAGCACGGTGAAGGTGGGATAAATGGTGTTGCGCTGGTAGCTGCGACCCAAGCCTGCGCGTGCACGCTTGGGCTGGGTCCACTGCGTCACGTCTTGCCCCATCAGCTCGACAGTGCCGTCGGAGGGAGGAATTTCACCCGAAAGGATGTTGATCAGGGTGGATTTGCCTGCACCGTTGGTGCCGATCACGGCATGCACCGTACCACGCTCCAGGGCCAGCGACACCTCATTCACGGCCACCAGGCCGCCCCAGCGGCGAGTGATGTTCTGGCCGCGCAATAAAACTTCAGGCGCGCTCATCTTGTACCTCCAGCATTTCAGCACGGCGGGAACTGCGTCCCACCAGGCGCTCTTTCCACTGGCCCGGCACACCTACCAGGCCCCGCGGCAGCAGGGCCACGCTGGCAATGATGGTCAAGCCCAGGCCCAATTGCCAGTGCTGGGCGAACTCGCCAAAGATGGCCTCAGACTTGAACAGCTCCTGCAGCAAGGCAAATGCAAAGGCACCTATCAGCGCACCCCGCAAATGGCCTATGCCACCCAGAATCAGCATGATGAGCACAGAGCCCGACAAGTGCCAGCTCATCATTTCTGGATTCACATAGCCATCTTTCACCGCAAACAGGAAGCCCGCCAAACCGGCAATACCGCCTGAAATGGTGAAGGCGGCCAATTTGTACGGGTAGGTCGCAAAGCCCGTGGCACGCATGCGCTGCTCGTTCACACGTATGCCTGCCAGCGCGCGGCCAAAGCGCGAGCGCGACAGCAGGGCCAGAAAGACAAACACCAGCGCCAGCATGGCCAGGGTGAAGCCGTACAGCACCCCCTGCTTGTCCAGATCAATCCAGCTGCCCAGGGTGGGCTTGACATTGAGATAGATGCCATCGGTGCCTCCGCCCAGCGGCGTGTCGTGCACCACGTAATAAGCCATTTGCGCAAAGGCCAGGGTCACCATGATGAAGTACACGCCCTTGGTGCGCAGGGACAAGGCCCCCACCACCAGGGCATATGCCGCTGAAATGAGCACCGATGCGGGCAGCAGCCAGAGGAGCGATGCGGGCTCACTTTCGGGCGACATCAACACGGCCGTGTAGGCACCAATGCCGAAAAACGCCGCCTGGCCAAAGCACACCAGGCCAGTTCCACCGACCAGCAGCTCCAGGCTGAGGGCGAACATGGCATACACCATGATCTTGTTCACCAGGTCCATGCCGAAGTTGCCACCGAGCAGTGGGTATACCGCCAGTGCGGCAAACGCCAGGACCACAAACGTCAATTTGGAAGAGTTGGAAGAGTTGGAAGTGGTCATCATGTCAGCCCGCCTTGAACAGGCCATCGGGTTTCCAAAGCAGGATCAGCGCCATCAGCACATAGACCAGCACGCCGGCCGCCTGGGGCAGCAGCACCTTGCCAAAGGTGTCCACCAGGCCGATCAACAAAGCTGCCAGCAAGGCACCCTTGATCGAGCCGATGCCGCCAATCACCACCACGACAAAACAGATGATGAGCACGCTGTTGCCCATGCCGGGGTAGACCGATGACACCGGTGCCGCCACCATACCGGCCAGCACCGCGATGGCTACACCGGCGGCAAACACCACGCGGTAAAGAAACTTGATATCGATGCCCAGCGACTGCACCATTTCGCGGTTGGTGCTGCCGGCTCGGATCATCATGCCCAGCCGGGTCCGGCTGAACACAAAGTACATACCCAGTGCCAGCGCCAGGCACACGCCCGACACAAACAGCCGGTAGACCGGGTAGGTCATGACCTCGCCCAGCGCCAGCGAGCCATTGAGCCATTCAGGCGGCTGTACGCCATGCACGTCGTTGCCCAGCAAGATGCTGCGCAGCTCTTCGAATACCAGAATCAGGCCGTAAGTCATCAGCACCTGTTGCAGGTGTTCGCGTTCATACAAAAAGCTGAAAAACACCCACTCCAGCACATAGCCCAGCATGACGGCCAGCACCATGCCGACCAGCAGCGTGGCAAAAAAACCACCGCCAAAGGTACTGTTGACGATGGGCGCCAAGGCGTAGGCCATGTAGGCGCCGATCATGTAGAAGCTGCCATGAGCGAGGTTGATCACGCCCATGATGCCGAAGATCAGCGTCAGGCCCGACGCCACCAGGAACAGCAGCAAGCCATATTGAAGTGCGTTGAGGCACTGGATCAGAAAGATGGAGAAATCCATAGGTTTTGCTTAGCTGTGCTGTCCTTGGTGGGGGTCGGGGTCGCCTCTCGTGGCTTACATGCGGCAGCCGCGTGCTGGGTCAGCCAGGGCCTTGCTGGCAATACCGACCATCTTGTTTTCCTTGCCAACGACCTGGCGCAGGTAAAAGTCCTGCACCGGGTTGTGAGCCTTTGACAAGGTGAAGGTACCGCGGGGGCTGTCGATCTTGGCTTTTTCAACCGCTGCAGCGAACTCGGCCTTCTTGCTGACATCGCCGTTGGCCGCCTTCAGGCCGATGCTCAGGATTTGAGCCGCGTCATAGCCTTGAACGGCATAGACGTCGGGTTGCAGCTTGAAGGTCTTGGCATAGGCCAGGCGGAAGGCATTGTCGCGCGGCGTGTTCAAGCTGTCGGCGTAGTGCAGGGCGGTGAACAGGCCGTCGGCATCGGCACCCTGGGCGTCCAGCGTGCCGTCGGTCAGGAAGCCGGGGCCGTACAGAGGAATGGTTTTCTTCAGGCCAGCGGCAGCGTAGTCCTTCACGAACTTGACCGCGCCGCTACCAGCGAAGAAGGTGTACACGGCGTCCGGCTTGGTTGCAGCGATTTCGGTCAGCAAGGCCTGGAATTCCACGTTGGGGAAAGGCAGGCTGAGTTCCTTGACGACCGTGCCACCGCCTTTTTCAAAGGCTTCCTTGAAACCACTCACCGACTCGTCGCCCGCAGCGTATTTCCAAGTGATGGTCACAGCCTTCTTGTGCCCCTTCTTGGCGGCCACTTCGCCAATCGCGTAGGCAGGCTGGGAGTTCGAGAACGAACTGCGGAAGATGTTGGGAGCGCACATGGCGCCGGTGATGATGTTGGCGCCACCGTTGGGCACGATCAGCAGAGTGCCGGTGTCCTTGGCGACTTTGGCCATGGCGGTGGCCACGCCGGAGTGCACCGAACCAATCAGCACATCCACGTTATCGCGCTTGATGAGCTTGTTGACGTTGTCTGTGGCCTTGGAAGGGTCCGATTCGTCGTCCACCTTCACATACTCCACCTCGCGGCCCGCAATCTTGCCGCCCTGCTCGGTGACTTGCAACCGGAAGCCGTTTTCAATCGCAATGCCCAGCGCAGCAAAAGCACCGGTGTAGGGAAGCATCAGACCGACCTTGAGTTTGGCCGGAGTTTGGGCGCCGGCCGAAACCGCGCACAGCAGGGCTGCGCCTGCCAGGAATGTCAATTTGAACTTGCTCATGTGTGTCTCCTAAGACTGTTTTTGAAAAAAAAGGCCGACGGCCTGAATCAGACTGTCGGTTTGGTCGCGGTGCGGGGAATGACCACAGTGGGCC
>JBJOJH010000143.1:0-4112 GCA_046046715.1 Pseudomonadota bacterium
GACTGTTCGTAAACACCATTGGTGAAGGCTTCTGCGGCCTCTGCGAACTTGGCTGTAGCCTGCTGGGTACGCAGCTCAGCTTCAAGACCTGCACGCATTTCATCGAATGATTTCTGTTTCGGGGCTTTGATGTCGGTCAGCTTGATGATGTGAAAGCCAAAATCACTCTCAACCACAGCACTGATTTCGCCCTTTTTCAAAGCAAAAACAGCGTCTTCAAATGGCTTGACCATCGCGCCACGGGCAAAAAAGTCGAGGTCGCCACCCAACTTTGCAGAGCCTGGGTCTTGCGAGTTTTTCTTCGCCAGGTCGGCAAAAGAGTCCGGTGCCTTGCGCACATTCAGCAGTAATTCGTCGGCCTTTGCACGGGCCTGACGACGCGCTTCATCGCCGGCATCCTTGGCAGCAGTGATGAGGATGTGGCTGGCACGGCGCTCCTCGTTGCCACTCAAACGCGCTGCGTTTTGCTCGTAGTAAGTCTTCAGATCGGACTCATTGAGTGTGATCGTCTTTTTCACGGCCTCCAGGTCCAGCACCACAAACTCGACGTCCGCACGCTCTGGTGCTTGAAATTTACCAACATTGGCTTGGTAGTAGGACTCCAGATCCGCATCATTCACAGCAACCTTGCTGATGAATTCTGCCGGCTTCAAAAACGCAAGCTGAACATCACGCTTTTCAAAAAAAGCGTTCAGGGCCTGATCCGAGATCGTACTCACTGCAAAACCGGATGCCAACAAACCGCCTTCAACTTGCCGGATGGAAATGTCACGTCGAATCCGCTCTTCAAACCCCTCAGGTGTCAGGCCTTGGCTGGCGGCCAGCCTTCGGTACTGTTCCATGTCCAAGGTGCCATCGGGCTTGCGCAGTGATGCAATGGTCGGGTCTTGTTGAAGCTCTCGGGCCAAACGAACATCGCTGGCAGCCAGGTGCATTTGATCAGCGGCTGCAGCCATCACACGCTCCCGCACCAGTCGCTCCAACGTGGCATAGCGTATGGGTGCTGAGTCCAACATTTTCAAATCAATCGATGGCATGGACTCCCGCATGCGATCGACCTCAGCTTTGTGGGCAGCGTCCCACTCGGATTGGGTGATTTCCTTACCCGCGACTCGGGCCACCGCCACGCCCTTCTCGGACATGCGGTTGTAGCCGTCTATACCGAACAACACAAAGGAAGGGATGATCAGCAAGAACATCACGAACATCATGATCTTCGTGTGCTTGCGGACAAAATCGAACATTCGAAAAATCTCCATCCATGGAAAAACAAAAAAGGCGAACCTGTAAGTTCGCCTTTTGCGGGGGTGGGTGGTGGGTGATGACGGGCTCGAACCGCCGACCTACGCCTTGTAAGGGCGCCGCTCTACCAACTGAGCTAATCACCCCACCTGCAACTCTAATTATCCGTTCAAAGCATCTTTCAAAGCTTTGCCAGGACGAAATTTTGGCACTTTCGTACCGGCTATTTTAATCGACTCTCCGGTCCGGGGATTACGGCCTGTGCGCTCAGCACGTTCAGAGACATCGAATGTGCCAAACCCCATCACAGACACCGTGTCGCCAGCAGACAAGGACTTCGTCACGCCACTGATCAACGCATCCAAAGCACGGGTTGCAGCTGCCTTGGTCAGTTCAGCTTCTAGGGCAATATGCTCGATCAGTTCAGTCTTGTTCACGATTCATCCTTCAATTTTCTGGGCCACAAGTAGCCTGTTTTGTCTTGGTCGGAAAGCACTGCCTTGGACATGCAGGAGCCGTGCTATCTCTGGGGAGGGCGAATTCTAAGCGCAATTTCTCCCACCTTCCGCGGGGAATATCGGCCTTTTTGTGAAGAGCTAACGACCCCGCACGACCAAGGCAACGCCGGTGGCAGTGATCACTGTGCCAGCCACAATCAGTAAAGTGATTGGCTCGGAAAACAAAGACCAGGCCATCAGCGCCGTGGACGGTGGCACCAGATACATAAGACTGGTCACCTCGGCCGCTGCGCCGCGCTGTATCAACAAATAAAGCAAGGAACTGCCCCCCAGGGTCAGCACCAAAACCGACCAAGCTAGCGCGCCGACCATCTGTGGGTGCCAATCCATGGCCTCGGGCTCCAACAAGGCTAACGGCAAGGAAACCACAAATGCGGCTGCCATTTGCACCAAACTAGCCGTACGAACATCACAAGGGGCCAAATATCGTTTTTGGTAAAGCGTGCCGATCGTGATGCTTGCCAAAGCCAGTAACGCCAGACTGGCGTTGATCAATCCGACCTCGCCGTAACCCAACTTCTGCCAAACAACCAATGACAAACCGAGAAAGCCCATCAACAAGCCGGCCCATTGTCGACCGCGGATGGTGCCACCGCGAAAGGACAGCCAGATCGCCGTCAAGACAGGTTGCAGGCCGACCAGCAAGGCCACCAACCCTGACCCCATGCCCGCCTTCACCGCAGACCACACCCCTCCCAGGTAGCCAGCCTGCATCAACACACCAACGACCGCCAGGTGCTGCCACTGCCGGGCCCCAACGGGCCACTTCGCCTTGGACCATCGAATCCAAAGGCCAAATGCAAGCACTGACAACAAGTAGCGAAGCGCGAGGAACGTCATGGGCGGCGCGTGCGGCATACCGTAGCGCGCGACGATAAAACCGGTACTCCAGATCAGGACGAAGACCGCAGGCATTGCCCGCAACCAAGCACTGGGTTTTAGATCACCACTCAAGACTTCACCCGAGCACGAATCTCCGGCAAGGCTTTCTTCAGGTAATAAACCATCGACCAGATCGTCAGTACTGCCGCCACCCAAATCAGCAATCCACCCCACCAGCGGGTATCAATCGAGCCAAGCAAAATGCCATCAAACAGCAGGAACGGTATTGCCACCATTTGCCCCACCGTCTTGAGCTTGCCGATCATGTGTACAGCAACACTCTTGGATGCCCCGATTTGCGCCATCCACTCACGCAGGGCGGATATGGCTATTTCTCTTCCGATGATGATCAAAGCCACAAAAACATCCGCTCTTTGGAGGTGAACCAGCACCAAGACACAAGCGCACACCAGAAATTTGTCGGCAACAGGATCCAAAAAAGCGCCAAAAGAAGAAGTTTGGTGCAGTTTGCGTGCCAAATAACCGTCCAGCCAGTCCGTAGCGGCAAACACCACAAACATGACTGTCGCTATCAAATTACGCGACGCTGGTTCAATAGGCAGGTAAAACACGCCAACGATCAGTGGGATCGCAACAATACGCGCCCATGTCATGAGTGTGGGGATGGTCCAAAACATGAAGATATTGTGGCACGGCACCAAGTCAGTGCAACTTGGTGCAACTAGTGCAATGCCCGGTAAATGTCTTCGGCAAGGGCGTGAGAAATGCCCTCCACAGTCGCCAGATCCTCCACGCTGGCCTGCGCCACACCACGCACGCCGCCAAATCTCTGCAGCAGCTTGGCCCGTTTGCGTGGTCCGATGCCTGCAATGTCCTCGATCTTGCTGCTGCCCGTGCGCACTTTAGCTCGCGCTGCACGCATGCCGGTGATCGCAAAGCGATGGGCCTCATCACGAATTTGAGCCACCAGCATCAATGCCGCCGAGTCTTTTCCGAGGTAAATCTTTTCTCGACCATCGGCAAATACCAACTCTTCGAGTCCTACCCTGCGCCCTTCCCCCTTTTCGACGCCTACGATCAAAGACAGTGACAAACCCAGCTCCACAAAAACCTCTCGTGCCATGCTGACCTGGCCTTTTCCACCATCCACCAAGACCAAATCAGGTAATCGGGCAGCACTACCTGTGCCAGCACCATCATGCGCTTCCCGCAATGCCTGTGCCAGCTTGCTGTATCGACGGGTCAAGACCTGGCGCATCGCCGCGTAGTCATCGCCCGGTGTAATGCCATCGATGTTGTACCGACGGTATTCGGCACTTTGCATCTTGTGCTTGTGAAAGACCACGCACGATGCCTGCGTGACCTCGCCAGCCGTGTGAGAAATATCAAAGCACTCCACGCGCAACTCCTCAAGCCGCTCGATTGCCAAGTCCAAAGCATCTGCCAACACACGGGTTCGGGCCTGCTGGGAACCCTCTTCCGCCAACAAACGCCCCAGCTGCAATGCAG
>JBJOJH010000144.1:0-3048 GCA_046046715.1 Pseudomonadota bacterium
CTCATGAACAAGACATCGCCCTTCCAGACCGTGCCACCGTCGAAGGCACGCAGCAGGCTGGCGCCGCCCACCAGCAAATCTCCGCCCACGATGCACAGCAGTCCCATGGCGCGGGCCGGGGTGATGCGGTCGCCCAACAGCAATGCCGCCAGCAAGGTGGTCCACAGGGGCAGACTGCCAGGCATCAGCACCGAGGCATGGGCCGCCGGCGCATGGACGAAACCGCTGTAAGCCAGCATGGCGTAAACCAGACCGCCAAAGACTCCGGCAGTGGCCGTCACGCGCAGGGGCAAGGGCGAAAAACCAAAAAAAGAGGTCTGGGCGGCGGGTAGATGGCTGGCCCGGTCACGCCGGGTAAGCCACCACCCCCAAGGCAACAACACCAGGCCGGCCCCCAGAATGCGGCACAGGGCTATGTCAAAGGGCGACAGCGTGCCGCCGCGCGCCGGGTCGCTGGTGGCGCGTGCAATGACGATGAATGAAGTCCAGATGACGACGGTGACGAAGGCTGACAACAGCCCGACCGCGCGCGGGGACAGGCCCTTGAGACGATGCATCCGGAGATTATCGACGCAGGCCCGGCGCACCAACTCCATAATTCGTCATGGCCCTCTTGCTCTTACTACGTCTGCGCCTCAACATGCTGGTCATGATGACCAGCATGCCAGCTTGGGCAATTGCCCAGACACCGGCGCCCCTGCCACCCCCGGTGCTGGCCGCGTTGGCGCAGGCCAAGGTACCGGTTGATGCCGTGAGTCTGATGGTGGTCAGCACGGAAGCCAACAAGCCCCCTTTATTGAGCCACCGAACGACCCAGCCCATGAACCCGGCCTCGGTCATGAAACTGGTCACGACCTATGCCGGGTTGGATTTGCTGGGGCCGGCCTACAGCTGGCGCACGCCAGTGTTGCTCAAGGGCACGGTTCGCGACGGCACATTGCAGGGTGATCTGCACCTGCGCGGCCAGGGCGACCCCAAGCTGGTGACCGAAAAACTGTGGCTGCTGCTGCGCCGCGTGCAGGCCCTGGGCGTGCAACGTATCAGCGGCGACATCGTGCTGGACCGCAGTGCCTTCGACCTGGGCAATCCCGATCCCGGTGCTTTTGATGGCGAGCCACTCAAACCCTACAACGCCAGCGCCGACGCCCTGCTCATCAACTACAAATCTCTGGTCATCACCTTTGTGCCCGACCCTGCGCGGGGCGTGGCACGCATTGCCTACGAGCCCATGCTCGCCGGCGTCAGCCTGCCCGCCAGTGTGCCGCTGAGCCTGGCCACGCCCACGGCGACAAGCGCCACATCGGTGGGCTCAGCCGGCAGCTGCCCGGACTACCGGGGGCAGCTGAAGGCCGATTTTTCCAACCCGGCGCGCATCGTCTTTGCGGGCACCTACCCCGCAGCCTGCGGTGAACGCCTGTGGCCAGTGGCCTATGCCGACCCGGCCAACTTTGCGGGGCGCGCCGTACTAGGTATGTGGCAAGAGATGGGCGGCCAACTGGGCGGCAGCGTGCGTGATGGTGCGTGGCCGACAGACAAATCGGCGGGCACCCCGCAAGAAGCAAGCTTCGAGCTCAGCTCACCGCCCTTGGCAGACGTGATCAGGGATATCAACAAATACAGCAACAACGTGATGGCTCAGCAGCTGTTCCTGAGCTTGGGCCTAGGCCCGGGACCCAGCTCAGGCACGGCGGCCAGTCCGGAAATGGCTCGGGCGCGGCTGGCCCAGTGGTGGCGCGAGCGCATGGGCGACGCCCCCTTGCCGCTAGTGGACAACGGCTCGGGCCTGTCGCGCCAGTCCCGCATCAGCGCCAGCGCTCTGGCGCGGCTGCTGCAGGTGGCCTATGCCTCGCCCACCATGCCCGAGCTGATGTCTTCGCTGCCGCTGGCAGGCGTGGATGGCACCCTCAAACGCAGTCAGGTCGGCCCACAGGGGGCGGCGCATCTTAAAACCGGCAGCTTGCGCGACGTGGCAGCAGCGGCGGGATATGTGTTGAGCGGCAGTGGTCAACGCTATGTTTTGGTGGCTATGATCAATCATCCCAACGCCAGCCAGGCCCGGCCGGCGATTGATGCGCTCACCCGGTGGGTAATTCAAGATCTCTGAACGCATGACCCTTCCAGCGACCACAACACGCCCGCACTGGATCGTCACCACGCATTACAAGATGCGGACGGGGTCTTTTGGCATGGTCATGGTGTTTTTGGGTTCACATCTGTACGCCGTGGGGGTCCCTGCCTGGGTCTGGGCCGTGGCGTTTTTGCACTTGCTGGGCTACCCGCACCTGATGTATCAGCGTGCATGCCGCAACCCCGACCCTTTGCAGGCTGAACTCGACAATCTGATCATCGACAGCTTCTTGTTTGGCATCTGGACCGCCGCGCTTCATTTTCCGCTGTGGATCACCTTCACCCTGCTGATGACTTCGACCATGAACAATGCCATCAGCCGAGGTGGCAAAGGCATCGCATTGGCTTTTTTGGCTTTTGGTCTGGGGACAGTACCCGTCTTCCTGGGCGCGGGGCTGCATTTTGAGCCTGACACCAGCGGCCTCACCACCGGCCTGAGCATGCTGGGCATGGCTGGCTACCTCTTGTCGATCGGACACCTGGCCTATGGACGCAATCGTCAGTTGCGTGCGACCCGCCGCAAGATGCAGGCAGGCGAGGTGGCGCTGGGCGATGCCAACCGAGCACTGCAACAACAGCTCGACGAAATCAACACCTTGCAGGACCGGCTGAAAGAGCAGGCCTTGCGCGACCCCTTGACCGATCTGTACAACCGCCGTTTTCTCGACATCACGCTGGAGCGTGAGCTCAACCGCTGCAAGCGCGAGGGGCAGGCCCTGTGCCTGATGCTGATCGACATCGACCATTTCAAACAGATCAACGACACCTACGGTCATCAGGCCGGGGACGCAGTTCTTAAAAATCTGGCTCACCTGTTGACCGAAAACGGGCGTAGCGGCGATGTGATCTGTCGCTATGGCGGCGAGGAATTTGTGGTCATGCTGCCAGGTATGCCCCCTGCCATGGCCCGGGCCCGCGCAG
>JBJOJH010000145.1:0-6693 GCA_046046715.1 Pseudomonadota bacterium
CCTGCGCGCCCTGAGATTGCGGACTCAGCAGTGGCCCCAGACCTTCAGTCCGAGGGTGACGACGCCCTGCTCGAGGCACTGGGCTTTGACCCGGTCGGTCTGGACGCCTTGCAGGCGCGTACCGGCCTGGAAACAGCGGCTCTGCAAGTGGCGCTGATGACGCTGGAGCTGGATGGCCGCCTGGCCCGCCTGCCCGGTGGCCTTTTCCAGCGCATGGCGAGCGCCTGACACCCTCACATCCAGCGCGATCGGCAGGGCCCCAGGCTTCGAAAGCGCGGAAAAGAGGCAGAAGTCCGGCCGAAGCACACAAGGCGATGGTTCTGGGCTACATTGGGCTCATGTTTGAAGTTCTGGTCTTCGTTTACGAAAATTACTGGCGCGGCGATGCTTGTCCTGAGGGGGAGCATCTCCAACGCAAGCTGCACGCGGTGGGCTTTGAAAATGACGAGATTGAAGAAGCTCTCGCCTGGCTCAACGGCCTGAAGCTGGCCGCACACGGCACACAACATCCGTCCGAGGCATCCGATGGCACGCTGTCCAGGGCAGCCCCGGGCGTGCCCGTGATGCTGGCCCAACCGTCAAGCACCAGCATGCGGGTGTATTCGACGCTGGAGCAGGAGCAGCTGGGTGCCGAGTGTCTGGGCTACATCTGTTTTCTGGAGGCGGCAGGCGTCTTGCCGGCGCACATGCGCGAGGTGGTGCTGGATCGCGCCATGGCTGTACCCGAATCCCCGGTGGGCGTTGACGACCTCAAGATCATTGTGCTGATGGTGTATTGGAGCTTTGGCGAAGAACCCGATGCACTGGTGCTGGACGAGCTCTGCGAAGACGCCAGCGACCGCATCGCACATTGAACTGCACCCGGCAGCCGAGCCCCACTAGGGGCCGCCGTCTCAGCTCAGCAGGCGCTCCGGATTGGCCTCGATCTTGGCCAGTGCGTCGCGGGTGGCGCGCACCATCAGCGGCTCGTCCTCTTGAGGTTTCAGCAGACCGGCCTGCAAATAAGACGCCAGGCGACCCGCCTGTATGACATAGCTGCGTCCATCTTTGGCACCCATCAGATTCAGGTGACCCTGCGCGCTGCGCCATAAGAACTGCACCGTGCTGATGTGCCCGTTGTGGTCCAGCACAAACCAGGAGCCCGGCAACATGTCGCGGGCCCATTCTTTCATGGCTTGTGTTGGCGGGGTACCACCGTCCATGATGACCTCGGTCGTGGCCGCCTGGGGACCCAACATCCAGTCGATACTCTGGGCGTCCAGTGGCAACTCATCCACCTCTTCGTCGCCAACGTAATCTTCGAGCTGGGCCAGACGTCGTGCAATATCGTCTACCTGCGTGGGGGACATGGCCTGGGTCTTGGACAGGAACGCCTGCGCCATCGTGTCGTTGACAGTCTTGATGTGCATGTCCTGCTGCTGGGGACTCAAGCCCAGAAGCGCCATACCCTCACGCAGGCGCTCCAGCAGCGCAGGCAGGTCGCGTATCGCCTGCACGCGCTCGACACGGCCAGGTTTGGCCGACGACATGGCCACCAGGTCACCCGCGACTTTTCGCAGGCCCAATGTTTGTTCGTGCTGCGGGCCCAGCCGCACGGTGGCCAGGGCCAGGACCTCGACCCAGACCCTGAACAGAAAGTGCCGGATTTCCTCTGGCGCTGGAATCTCGTCAAACAAATGGCGCAACTCAATGGTGTACTGAACCACCAGGGTCTCTTTTTGCTCCAGCTGCTGCGCCACGCTGACCAGTTCGCGGGTGCTGTCGGTATCCGTCAGGTGCTTGGCCAGAAAGGCCTGGAACTCCTCCAGCACCAGCTCGTACACCTGGCTGCCGGTGTCGGAATATTGTTCGACCACTTGCACCACACGGCGAACCTCGCCCTCTAGCGGCCCGCCCTGTATGCCGCTGGCGTCAAAACCCAGCACGCAGGAACCCATGCGATCAATCAGCAAGCGCGCCGGGTGGTCGGTGGTCGACAAAAATTCCGGGTCTTCCAACGCCACACGCAGCACTGGAATCTGCATGCGTGCAAACCACACCCGGATGCTGGGTGGCACACGCTCGTCCTGCAGGATGGATTGAAACATCAGGGCCACGATTTCAATGGTGGCCTTGTCGCCCTGGCTGTCTGCAGACTTCTTCAGCTCGGTGGAACGCTTGCGCAACTGGCCCGCCAAACGCGTCACCAGCGCCAGGTCATCTTCTGGCTGCAGCATGTCCCCGTCGCCAAAGACCGCGCTTTCGTCCTGCTGGGGCATGGCGGCAATGGCAGCGGCCAGCATGGTGGTGGCGGGATGGTCATGACCCGGCGCGCTGTCTTCCTCTTGCGCCTGTAGCAGCAACTGCCGAATTTGCCCGAGCACGGCCTCTGTGGGCTGGGCATGCTGCTGGGCAGGGAATGCGCGTGTGCCCCCTGCGCGCGGCGCTGGGCGGTCGTCCGCTCCAGACCTGGGACTGGCTATGGGGCTGGCTATGGGGTTGGCTATAGGTAGCTCGGGCGCCTTCTTGACGACGTAACGGTCATCCAGGGAAGGCACCAGGTCCTGCGACTTCAAAAACCTGTTGGCCTGGGTATAGGCATCAAACAGATGCTGCGTGAGCACCTGCTGCACCGCCTCATTGACCAGGGGCCACACCGCACGCGACATGCCCACCTGGTGCCACTGCTCGATCACCGGCAGTAGCAAGGCTTCACATCGCAACAAATCGTCTGACCGTAGATCCTCCCGGCTTTCCAGGTGCTTGATCCGAAAACTCAAGTCATCAAACTGACGACGAGCGCGCTGCATGACAGCCAGCGCCAACCGGGACGCCAGAATCTTGTTGTCAGCCACATCGTCGCTGACCAGTTCGAGGAGGTCGAAGTTGAGCAGTGGCTTGGCCACGGGCTCGGGTTCTGACAGGATGGCCTGCCAGTCCCGGATGACGGCATCGACCCACATCGAGTGGCTGGTCTTGAACTGCGTCCACGCATCCCGGCGCAGCTGCATCTCACGCAGGGGCAGGGCGTCGACCAGCATCTCGGTCAAGCGGTCTTGCACCGCCTTGCCCACGGCCACCATGCACATGCCCGCATCAAAGACGAACTGGACCCGGACATCCTGGGCCAACTTGGCTCGCTGCTGCTGGAGCGATAGCGGGGCCATGTGCTTGAGAAGGTATGTTTAAACGACAGCCCCGGCATTGGGGTCATTGGGGTCTTCACCCTTCTTGCCACCCGTGCCTTTGATCATGTCCTCGCGCTGGATGCCCAGCCACATGGCAATGGCAGCCGCCACGAATACCGAGGAGTAAATACCAAACAAAATACCGATGGTCAGCGCCAGTGCAAAGTAATGCAGGGTGGCACCGCCGAACAGCAGCATTGACAGCACCATCAGCTGCGTGGAGCCGTGGGTGATGATGGTGCGGCTGATGGTCGATGTGATCGCGTTGTCGATGATCTGCTCCGTGTTCATCTTGCGATAGCGGCGGAAGTTCTCACGGATACGGTCAAAAATCACCACGGACTCGTTCACCGAGTAGCCCAGCACCGCCAACACGGCCGCCAGCACGGGCAGGGAGAACTCCCACTGGAAGAAGGCAAAAAAGCCCAGGATGATGATCACGTCGTGCAGGTTGGCGATGATGGCTGCCACCGCAAACTTCCATTCGAAGCGCATCGCCAAGTAAATCATGATGCCGGCCACCACAAAGGCCAGCGCCTTCAGACCATCGGTTGCCAACTCATCGCCCACCTGAGGGCCTACAAACTCGGTACGCTTCAGCACCACCGCAGAGTCTGCCGCCTTCAGGGCGTTCAGCACCTTGTCACTTTGCTGAGCAGAGGTTTCACCCTTGGTGGCAGGCAAGCGGATCAGCACATCACGCGCAGTGCCGAAGTTCTGCACCTGCACATCGTTCAGACCCAGCTTGGCCACCCTGTCGCGGATGGCAGCCAGATCAGCGGGCTGGCTGTAGCTCACCTCCATCAGCGTGCCGCCGGTGAACTCCACCGACAAGTGCAGACCGCGCGAGAACAGGAAGAACACCGCCGCAGCAAAGGTCAGGAAGGAGATCGCGTTGAAGACCAACGCGTGCTTCATGAAGGGGATGTCTTTTTTGATCTTGAAAAATTCCATGGTGCAGACTCCCGCTCAATTGGTTTTGACCGCAGTACCGGTCTCAGGCCGCCACACGGTGCCGATCGACACACTCTTAAGCTTGTTCTTACGCCCGTACCAAAGGTTGACCAGGCCGCGCGAGAAGAACACGCCCGAGAACATGCTGGTCAGTATGCCCAGACAGTGCACCACGGCAAAACCGCGCACGGGGCCCGAGCCAAAGGCCAGCAAGGCCATACCGGCGATCAAGGTGGTGACGTTGGAGTCCAGGATCGTGGCCCAGGCGCGGTCGTACCCGGCGTGGATGGCCGCCTGCGGCGAAGCACCATTGCGCAGCTCTTCACGCACACGCTCGTTGATCAGCACGTTGGCATCAATGGCCATGCCGAGTACGAGGGCCATAGCGGCCATACCCGGTAGCGTCAGGGTGGCTTGCAACATGGAGAGCACCGCCACCAGCAACAGCAAGTTAACGGCCAGCGCCACACTGGAGAACACGCCAAACAGCAGGTAATAGGCGCACATGAAGACGGACACCGCCACGAAGCCCCAGGTCACGCTGTTGAAGCCTTTGGCAATGTTCTCGGCACCCAGGCTGGGGCCGATGGTCTTTTCTTCGATGATGTCCATGGGCGCGGCCAGCGAGCCAGCGCGCAGCAGCAGGGCGAGGTCATTGGCCTCCACCACGCTCATGGAGCCCGAAATCTGGAAGCGGTTGCCCAATTCGCCCTGGATCACCGGTGCCGTCAGCACTTCGCCACGGCCCTTCTCAAACAGGATGATGGCCATGCGCTTCTTCAGGTTTTCGCGGCTCACGTCACGCATGATGCGCCCACCCTTGGCGTCCACGGTCAGGTCGACCTTGGGTTGCTGATTCTGCGAATCAAAGCCGGGTTGGGCATCGGCCAGGCTGTCACCGCTGAGGATGACCTGCTTCTTGACGATGACCGGACGGCCATCACGCTCCAAAAAGCGCTCCGAGCCAAAAGGCACCGGGCCGCTGTTGTTCTCGGCAGCGCGGGCTTCGGCACTGTCGTCCACCATGCGCAACTCCAGCGTGGCGGTGCGGCCGATCAGGTCCTTGGCACGAGCCACATCCTGAATACCGGGCAACTGCACCACGATGCGGTCCTGCCCCTGCTGCTGTATCACCGGCTCGGCCACGCCCAGCTCGTTGATACGGTTGTGCAAGGTCGTGATGTTCTGCTTCAGCGCCTGGTCTTGCACCGTGCGGGCCGCCACCGGCTTGATGCTGGCGGTCAATTTGAACTCGCTGCCCTCGGGCACCTCAACGGTTTGCAGATCGGCAAACTGGTCCAGGATCACGCGTTTGGCGGCATCCAGCGTAGCGGTATCCCGAAAGCGGATGTCGATGGTCTGGCCGTTGCGGCTGATGCCACCGTGGCGCACGTTTTTCTCACGCAGCACCGAGCGCAGATCACCCGCCAGCGACTCCGCCTTCTTGGTCAATGCGCCTTGCATGTCGACCTGAAGCATGAAGTGCACACCGCCGCGCAAGTCCAGGCCCAGATACATGGGCGAGGCATTCATGGCCGACAGCCAGGCCGGCGAGCGGGACAAGAGGTTCAGGGCTACGACGTAAGAGGTGTCGCCCGCCTCAGGCATCAGGGCTTTCTGGATCGCATCCTTGGCCTTGATCTGGGTTTCAGTGCTGTTAAAGCGGGCCTTGATCGAGCCCCCCTCCAGCGCAATGCTCGATGGCGTCAGGCTAGCCGCCTGCAGGGCCTGCTCTACCTTGGCTTGCGTGGCACTGTCGACCTTGACTGTCGCCTTGCCTGCCGACACCTGAATGGCTGGCGCTTCGCCAAAAAAATTAGGCAGGGTGTACAAAAACCCCACCACCAACGCGACCAGAATGATCGCGTATTTCCACACCGGATAACGGTTCATGAGCGCGCCCGGCACCCTTGCGGGGCCAGCCCGTAATTGGTTTACTTGATGGAGCCTTTAGGCAGCACTTGCACCACGGCACTGCGCTGCACCTGCACCTCGACACCGCTGGCCACTTCCAGACCAATGTAGCTGTCACCCAGCTTGCTGACCTTGCCCAGCACACCACCTGCAGTGACGATCTCGTCGCCCTTGGCCAGGGCGTCAATCATGGCGCGGTGCTCTTTCTGCTTTTTCATCTGGGGCCGGATCATGACGAAGTACAGCACCACAAACATCAGCACCAAAGGCAGCATGCTCATCAGGGTGGATTGCATGTCTCCACCAGCGGCAGCGGGTGCGGTTTGGGCAAATGCGGAAGAAATGAACACAGCGAACTCCAAAAACAGAATGGAACAAAAAGCCCGGCAGAGAAGCCCCCAGGCACCACCCCCAATCGAGTGGCCGCACATTGTATGCGCGGGGTTTTAAGGCACATTTGATGTGTGCATAAGGAGGGGCTTCGCAGGTAAGAGGCCGGGTTTCGCCCCGGCGGGCGAGCTGCTTTCTTTTCTCGCCAAAAGAAAGTAGCCAAAGAAAAGGCGACCCCAGCGTCTGCGTCCCCGCCGCTTCGCGGCGCGGCAACCTGCGGTGCTCGATCCAGCCGGGGTCCGCGCAAACTCGCTGGCGCTCAAACAGC
>JBJOJH010000146.1:0-2655 GCA_046046715.1 Pseudomonadota bacterium
TGCCGCCTGGCGTTTGCCCACCCGGTGCATGGCCAGGAGATGGTGTTTGAAGCCCCCTTGCCAGCCGACTTGCAAGCAGCCTTGCAGGATTGGGGGCTCAGCTACAATCGCGCCGCCGGCCTTTGAGCCACTGCCCCGGCCAGCGAGCCTCGGGCAAGCGCGGCGAAGAATCTCATTCGCACCAGCCGCCCCCACTTTCGGTTTCGTTCCTGTAAGCGTCTAGGCGACGCACAACACTGCCCGACCATGAACCGCACCGACGCCAAGCGCGTCCTAGAGACTGCCCTCATCTGCTCCCAGCAGCCTTTGCCGGTGCGCGAGCTGCGTTCCCTGTTTGATGATGTACTGGGCGCCGACACGATCAAGGACCTGTTGCAAGAGCTGCAACTGGACTGGACCCAGCGCGGCGTGGAGCTGGTGTGCGTGGCATCCGGTTGGCGGTTTCAGAGCCGGCCCCAGATGCGTCCTTACCTGGACCGCCTGCATCCAGAAAAGCCCACTCGCTATTCGCGTGCCACCCTCGAAACCCTGGCCATCATTGCGTATCGTCAGCCCGTGACGCGGGGCGACATGGAAGATATACGGGGTGTGACGATCAGCTCCCTGATCATCAAGCAGCTGGAGGACCGGGGCTGGATCGAAGTGATCGGCCACCGTGAAACCGTAGGCCGCCCAGCCTTGTTTGCCACCACTCGCCAGTTTCTGGACGATCTCGGTCTGGCATCGCTGGACCAATTGCCTCTGCTCGACAGTGCCGATGCCACACATGTTTTTTCTGCGCTGCAGTCGGAGTCTGATGCGGTCATTGGCGGCCTGGACCTGCCCTCGGCCACCCAGCTTGTGGCAGTGCCAGCGCCTACCGACAACGACGATTTATTCAATATGAAGGGGAGCCTCCCATGACCGAAACCACGCCTGAACTGCCCCAGGGCGAAGTGCCTGCGCCCGAAGCTGCGCCCGCACCGGTGACCGTATCCGCACCTGCCGGCGTAATGCCCTTGCCCGTGGCTGACCATTACCGCTTTGACGATGTGGTGTCGGGCCAGCTCGATGCGGACGAGGAAAGTCCCGAAGCCTTGCCGCTCAAGCGGGTGTTGGCACCCCAGGTGGATTCGCCCAAACTGCACAAGGTGCTGGCCCAGGCCGGCATGGGCTCGCGACTGGAGATGGAGCAGCTCATCCTTGAAGGCCGCATCACCGTGAACAACGAGCCAGCCCACATTGGCCAGCGCGTGCAATTTGGGGATCAGGTCAAGGTCAACGGCAAACCCATCCGCTTTCGCATCGACCCACCTCCCGCCCGCGTCATTGCATATCACAAGCCCGTGGGCGAAGTGGTCACGCTGGACGACCCGCAAAACCGGCCGACAGTGTTTCGGCGTCTGCCCAAGTTGCACCAAGGCAAGTGGCAGTCGGTGGGGCGCCTGGACTTGAACACCGAAGGCTTGCTGCTATTCACCAGCTCGGGCGAACTGGCCAACAACCTGATGCACCCCCGTTTTGGTCTGGAGCGCGAGTACGCGGTGCGCGTGCTGGGTGCCTTGACCAAGGAAGAAAAGCAGCGTCTGCTCGATGGCGTGCAGCTCGATGACGGTCTGGCCCAGTTTGGCGCCATTGAAGACGGCGGCGGCGAGGGTTCCAACTGCTGGTACCGGGTGACGATTTCGGAAGGCCGCAACCGCGAGGTGCGCCGCATGATCGAGTCGGTTGGGCACGCTGTGAGCCGTTTGATCCGTATTCGCTACGGCGCGATGATGCTGCCGCGTGGCTTGAAGCGCGGTGCCTGGATGGAACTGGATGAGGCCGATATTCGCGCCCTCACCAACGCCGCCAGTGCCGGACGACGCCCCAGGCCCAATGGGCCGAGCGGAGACGGGGTCGCGGCCGATGGCGATGGAGGCCAGGAGCCTCGTCGCCGTGGAACCCGACTGGGCATTTTGCGTGGGGCCAACCGGGGTGGGCGCGGTGGTGCGGGGCCGCAAGGGCAGGGGCCACGCCCGAACGGTGCCGGTGCTGGCGGCGGTCGTGGCAAAAGCCGCCCTGATGGCCAGGGGCAAGGTCAGGGCCGAGGTCAGCGCAAGGATCGCCCGGCGCAAGACGCGCAACCCGATCCGATGAAAACCGCATTTGGCTACATCGGAGCCGACAGTTTCACCCGCCAGCGCCAGGCACCCGGTCAGGGGCAGCGTCGCAACGGTTCAGGCGGTGGCCAGGGTCGTGGGGGCAATGGCCGTGGCGGCCGCGGCCGGCCTTGAGCCCAAGCTAAAATCACAGGCTTTGTCCAACAGGGCGAAAAATAAACTTCAACACAGGAATTCAGTAAATGGCAATCGAACGCACTCTCTCCATCATCAAGCCTGACGCCGTCGCCAAGAACGTGATCGGCCAGATCTACGCCCGCTTCGAAGCTGCCGGCCTCAAGGTCGTGGCTGCCAAGATGGCCCATCTGTCGCGCGGTGAAGCCGAGGCTTTCTATGCCGTGCACAAGGCACGTCCTTTCTTCAAGGATCTGGTGGATTTCATGGTCTCCGGCCCTGTGATGATCCAGGCCCTGGAAGGCGAGAACGCCATTCTGAAAAACCGCGACCTGATGGGCGCTACCGACCCCAAGAAGGCAGAAGCCGGCACCATCCGTGCTGATTTCGCTGACAGCAT
>JBJOJH010000147.1:0-2639 GCA_046046715.1 Pseudomonadota bacterium
GGCGGCTACCAGCGCACATGCCAGCGTGCGTGAAGCGCTGGTCAGTGGCTTTCATGGCGCTAGCCTGCGCGTGTACGCCAACGACGACATCGTCGGCGTGGAAGTGGGCGGCGCGGTTAAAAACGTGCTGGCGATCGCCACGGGCTTATGCGATGGTTTGAATCTGGGACTGAACGCCCGCGCTGCGCTGATCTCGCGCGGCCTGGCCGAAATGACCCGATTAGGGGTGGCCCTCGGTGCCAAAACAGAAACCTTCATGGGGTTGAGTGGCCTGGGTGATCTGGTCCTGACGGCCACAGGCGACCTTTCGCGCAATCGCCAGGTGGGCCTGCTGCTGGCGCAGGGCAACACCCTCGCCCAGGCCGTAGATTCGCTGGGCCATGTGGCTGAAGGTGTGTACAGCGCGCGCACCGTGGTGCAGCGGGCCCAGGCGCTGGGTGTGGACATGCCCATTTCCGAAACCGTCGTCGCGTTGCTGGACGGCAGGCTCAGTGCGGCCCAGGCCGTCGCCACCCTGATGGGGCGTGGTGCCCGGGTCGAAGTCTGATCTCTCCTTGTTTTTTCCAGCTTCTTTCTAGGTCTACGCCATGAACAGCACGCATTTTTTTTCGCCAACCGCCCTGGCTGAGCTGGCCCAGGCAGATGTACGCCGGGCCTTGGCCGAAGACCTGGGCGATGGCGATCTCACCGCTGGACTTATCGACCCCTCGCGGCGCGCGCATGCCCGCGTGCTGGCGCGTGAGTCGGCCGTAATTTGTGGCTCTCCCTGGGCAGAGGCTGCCCTGCGGCAGTTGGATCCGGGCATCCAGATCCAATGGCATGTGGCGGAGGGCCAGCGCTGTGCCCCCGATCAGGTCGTGCTGGAGATGCAGGGTCAGGCACGCGCCTTGCTCAGCGCTGAGCGAACGGCACTCAATTTTTTGCAGCTGCTCAGTGCTGTGGCAACCAAGACCGCGCTGTATGTGGCCCAGGTGCAGGGCACCCGGGCCAGCATTGTGGATACCCGCAAAACCCTGCCCGGCTTGCGTTTGGCGCAGAAGTACGCGGTCAAGACGGGGGGCGGCGTCAACCACCGCATCGGTCTGTTTGATGCGGTGCTGATCAAGGAAAACCACATTGCCGCCGCCGGTGGCGTGACGCAGGCTCTGCGCGCCGCGCAGCAGGTGGCCAGCCGGGCCAGCTTTATCGAGATCGAGGTGGAAACCCTGGATCAGTTGCGCGAAGCCTTGGCCGCTGGTGCCACCATGGTGCTGTTGGACAACATGCCTATGGCGGATTTGCATGAAGCTGTGCGCATCAATGCGGGCCGCGCCGTGCTCGAGATTTCTGGCGGCGTCACGCTGGACGGTTTGCGCGAACTGGCGCTGACCGGGGTGGACCGCATTTCCATAGGGACCCTGACCAAAGACGTCAAGGCCACCGATTTTTCGATGCGTTTGCAGGAACTGTGAGGTGAGCATGAGCGCCCTGATCGACGTTGAATTTGAACAACCCGCCTGTGGCACCAAGCACGCCTGGGCGCGTGTACCTGTGGAACCCGGTCCTGCCGAGCGTGCCCGTCTGAAAGACGATATCCGCCGCCTGCTGAAGGAGCGCAACGCTGTCATGGTGTCGCACTACTATGTGCACCCTGATCTGCAGGACCTGGCCGAAGAAACCGGCGGCTTGGTGAGCGACTCCCTGGAAATGGCCCGTTTTGGCCGCGACCACGCCGCACAAACCCTGGTGGTGTCGGGCGTGCGTTTCATGGGCGAGACGGCCAAGATCCTGTCGCCCGAAAAGCGCGTGCTCATGCCCGACCTTGATGCCAACTGCTCGCTCGACCTGGGTTGCCCCATCGAGGCTTTCTCGGCGTTTTGCGATCAGCACCCTGACCGTACCGTGGTGGTCTATGCCAACACCAGCGCGTCAGTCAAAGCCCGCGCCGACTGGCTGGTGACCTCGAGCTGCGCGCTCGACGTGGTGCGTGCCCTCAAGGATCAGGGGCAAAAAATCCTCTGGGCGCCGGACCGCCACCTGGGCGGTTACATCCAGCGCGAGACCGGTGCCGACATGGTGATGTGGAACGGCTCGTGCATCGTGCACGATGAGTTCAAGTCCTTTGAGCTCGAAGCCCTGATGCGCGAGCATCCGCAGGCCAAAGTGCTGGTGCACCCCGAGTCCCCTGCCGAGGTGGTGGCGTTGGCGGATGCCGTGGGCTCGACGTCGGCCATTCTGAAAGCGGCTCGCGAGCTGGATGCGATCGAATTCATCGTGGCGACCGACAACGGCATGCTGCACAAGTTGCGCACCCTGAATCCCGGCAAGGTCTTCATCGAGGCGCCCACCGCCGGTAATAGTGCCACCTGCAAAAGCTGCGCCCACTGTCCCTGGATGGCCATGAACGGCCTGGCCGCTGTGGCCCGCGCCCTGGACGAGGGCTATGACAGCGGCGAGTACGACATTCATGTCGATCCTGCGCTGGGGCTTCGGTCGCGCGTGCCGATCGACCGCATGCTGGCCTTCACAGCAGCGCTCAAGGCTGGGCAACCGACCGCCGGCCTGGTGCCGCACATCGGCGCTGCCTGAGGCAAACGCTGCTCAAGCCCCTGTCACTGCACGGTAATGGGCACGCACAGCTGATAGCCCTGCAGACGGAT
>JBJOJH010000148.1:0-3614 GCA_046046715.1 Pseudomonadota bacterium
ACTCGCGCGTGGCCAGTGGCAGCTGGTGATCACCGAACTGCCGCCCGGTGTCAGTACCCAGAAGGTGCTGGAGGAAATCGAGGACATCACCAACCCCAAGGTCAAAGCCGGTAAAAAAGCCTTATCGCAGGAGCAGAACCAGCTCAAGGCCACGGTGCTGGCGGTGCTGGATGGCGTGCGTGACGAGTCCAGCAAAGACGCTGCGGTGCGATTGGTGTGCGAGCCCAAGACCAGCCGCATCTCGCAGCAAGAACTCATCACCACCTTGCTGGCCAACACCAGCCTGGAAACCTCAGCGCCCATCAACCTGACCCTGGTCGGGCTGGATGGCAAGCCCACCCAGAAGTCCTTGCGAGAGATGCTGACCGAATGGATTGCATTCAGGCAGATCACCATCGAGCGCCGATCGCGTCATCGTCTGGGCAAGGTGCTAGACCGTATCCACATTCTTGAAGGCCGGCAGATTGTTCTGCTCAACATCGACGAAGTCATCGCCATCATTCGACAGTCGGACGAGCCCAAGGCTGCCCTGATGGCCCGCTTCAGCCTGAGCGACCGCCAGGCCGAGGACATTCTTGAAATTCGCCTGCGCCAGCTGGCGCGTCTGGAGGCCATCAAGATCGAGCAGGAGTTGGGCACGCTGCGCGACGAGAAAAATCGCCTGGACGACATTCTGGGTAGCCCAGCCGCGCTGCGCCGGCTGATGGTGAAAGAGATTGAAACTGATGCTCGCCAGTTTGGCGATGCCCGGCGCACGCTGATCCAGGCCGAGAAAAAGGCAGTTCTGGAAGTGAAGGTGGTAGACGAGCCGGTGACGGTGGTGGTCAGTGGCAGCGGCTGGGTGCGCGCACGCGGTGGCCATGGGCACGACCCGGCCAGTTTTGCCTTCAAGGCCGGCGATGGCCTCTTCGGCACTTTTGAGTGCCGCAGTGTCGACACGCTCCTGGTATTTGGCTCGAATGGGCGGGTGTATTCGGTGCCGGTGGCTGCCTTGCCCGGTGGGCGTGGCGACGGCCAGCCCGTGACGTCTTTGTTGGAACTGGAAGCCGGCACGCAGCTGCTCTACTACTTTGCCGGGCCCGCCAGTGCGTCGCTGTTGCTCAGCAGCAGCGGTGGCTATGGCTTCCTGGCGACGGTGGAGCACATGAGCTCGCGACAAAAATCCGGCAAGGCCTTTGTCACCTGCAATCCGGGTGAAACGCTTTGTCGGCCCTCACCAGTGGCATCTCCAGCTCAGGGCCTGCCTGCGGCGAGCCATGTCGCCTGTGCTTCCGTTGGCGGTCGCATCCTGACCTTCGAAATCACCGAGCTGAAAACCATGGCCAACGGTGGTCGGGGCCTGATGTTGATCGATCTGGAAGACAAGGACACGCTGGCTGGCGCAGCAGCTTACACCCGCAGCATCCGACTCGAAGGCACAGGCCGGGGAGGTAAGGCCCGGGAAGAGACTCTTGAGATCCGCAGCCTGAACAACGCCCGTGCGGTGCGCGGCCGCAAAGGCAAGGCCGCTGATCTGGGCTTCAAACCCAGCTCGATCGTGCGAGTGGAGTAAGCCTGGGCCGCCCGGCCCTCAAGCTTTGGTGGCTTGCAAACCCTGCAGAGCCCGAGCCACCCTGGCCGGCTGCACGGTGACTTTGAGGCTGTCCTGCCGTATGGGCGTCTGCACGGCAAAAGCGGGGTCGCTGGTGTCACGCAACACGTAAGGGTTGAGTCCCAGGCCGGTGGCGCCCACCAGGCTGACCACCCAGGGTGTATTGGCCTGGGGCCCGCGCTTGACCGCAACAGCGCGTTCGCCATTGGCCAGAGCAACAAAGGTGCCCGGCGGGTAAAAGCCCAGTACATGCGCCATGGCCTGGGCAATGTGCAGTTCTTCGTCAGGCATACCGACGATGCTGTCCTTGGTGGCGCTTATGGCTGACAGGCCCACGCGGTTTGCTCGTGCGGCCATTTTGGCAACAAAGACATCCGCAGCACGAAGGATGCGCCGGCATTCCAGGTTGCGAACAAGTCCCAAATCAGCGTTGGTGTCATGGTGAAAGCGCACGATGTCAATCAGGTCGTCATTGACCAGCCCGAAGTCGAGCAAGATGTCCACGCTGATGTTCGGATGGGCCTGTATCAGTTGCTGCTGGGCGGCATCCGGTCGTGCGTTTTGTCGGGTCAAGGCGTCCTGCTCTCTGGCCATGCCGATATTCATGACCAGCGCTGCCTGAAAAAGCACCTGCCGCACGATGTCGGGCACACCGAGCTTGCGAGCGGTCAGTTCGCACAGGGTGGCGGATAACAGAGCGTGGGTAGCGCAATAGGAGAGCTGCGGATCGGCCAAGGCCTGAAACAGGTCAAACAGACAGGCATCCGGGTCCGCGTTAATCAATTCCATGCCCCGGGCCTGCAGCGCCTCCAACCTGGCCACCGGCAAACGGGCAGCACTGCCCTGATAAAGCAGGCCATGTAATACGGCCTGCATATCGAGCCAGCCGCCCACAATGCCCTGCACCACGGTGTAGTCCACTTCCAGGATGGTGGCGGGAAAGGGAACACGCGCAATCTCTTCGGTGGAGGCGCCGTCGCGCAACATGCTGTAGACCAGGCGGTCGTAGCTGCGTGCCCAGGCCTTGAAGTCATGCGGTTTGGCACACGGATGATGGCGCTCCAGCTGTTCGCGATGTTCGTCCGACTTGATGACCTGCCCCTTTTTGAGCAGCAGGTTGCCGCGGCCATCCCAGACATCAATCGGCAGGGGTTTACCAACTTGAACACGAACGATAGGCAGTGGGACGTAATTCATTGAGGAAGGAGTTGGGGCAGTTCAGCGAAAACGATTTGCTGAGGATACGGGATACCAGGCCCTTTTCCGGGCAAGCGGCGCTTTTGCGCAGGCACAATTTGTGTCATGAAACCTATGGCATTGATTGCGGGGGGCGGCATCGGAGGTCTTGCGGCTGCGCTGGCCTTGAGCCGGGCGGGTTGGCGTTCGCAGGTCTTTGAGCAGGCTAGCGCTTTTGCAGAGGTGGGGGCCGGCATACAACTGGGGCCCAATGTCACCCGGCAGCTGCATGCATGGGGCCTGACACCGGCGCTAGAGCATGTGGCGGCATTCCCGAGCAGACTTCAGGTGCGCGATGCAGCCTCGGGTGGACTACTGGGCGAGTTGCCTTTGGGGCAGCGATCTATCGCTCGGTATGGAGCGCCGTACGTCACCATTCACCGGGCCGATTTGCACCAGCTACTGTTGCATGCAGTGCAGACCCAGGGCGATGTGCAGTGCCACCTGGGCACAACAATCCGGAGCTTTGACGAAGGGGAGCAGGGCGTGGCGCTTGCCGTGACCATGGCAGGTCATGAGCCCGAAGACGCTAGACCATTTGCCGCCCAGGGCGGGCTGCTGGTTGGTGCCGACGGGGTGTGGAGCCTGGTACGGCAGCAGCTGCTTCAGGATGGATCCGCCCGGCCTACCGGGCACCTGGCCTACCGTGCACTGGTGGCGCAGCACGATTTGCCTGAGGACCTGCGCAGTCAACAGGTCACCGTTTGGCTGGGGCCGCATCTGCATGTGGTGGATTACCCGGTGCGCGCCGGAGAAGCCCGCAACATCGTGGCTTTTCTGGAGGGCC
>JBJOJH010000149.1:0-3592 GCA_046046715.1 Pseudomonadota bacterium
GGCTGTCCAGCGCGAGACCCAGGGCCTCCAGCAATTCGTTTTTGACAGTCAACATGCGCGGGATTCTACGGGCGCGACTTTGGGCGGCTATAGATGCGGATGCCGACCCGCTTGCAGGCTAGCTTGCAGACTAAATCGCATGCATTTGAAGCACCTCAGGCAGCTGAAGCCCTTTCTTTTGGCATGATTCGGGCATGTCGATGTCTCCCTCCCCTGTCATCCAGCCCGCTGCTGCGGTATCACGCAGCGAGTGCCGCCCGTCCCTGTCCTGCGTCATGCCGGCTTACAACGAGGCACGCAATCTGGTGCGCGTCGTGCCCGAGGTTCTGGCCGCCATGGCCCAGCTGTCTGACAACATCGAGCTGATCGTGGTGGACGATGGCAGTCGCGATGACACGGTGAAGGTCATGCAAGCGCTGTGCGCCGCACACCCGCAAGTGGTTTTTTTGAAGCTCTCGCGCAACTTCGGTAAGGAGCCAGCACTGCAGGCCGGCATCGACGCCACCCGTGGCGACATCGTGGTGCTGATGGATGCCGACGGCCAGCACCCGACAGCGCTGCTGGCCGACATGGTGAGCAAGTGGCGCCAGGGCTCGGACGTGGTGTATGCGGTGCGCAAGACGCGCTCTGACCAGTCTGGCCTGCAAATCGGACTGACTGGGTTGTTTTACAAGCTCATCAACTGGGGCAACCGGGTGCAGATTCCCGCCCATGCCGGCGACTTCAGGCTGATGGACCGCCAGGTGGTGGAGGCCCTGAAACGCTTGCCCGAGCGCAACCGCTTCATGAAGGGCCTGTACGCCTGGGTGGGCTTCAATGCCACTGCCATCGATTACGAACCGCTGGAACGTACCGATGGCGTGTCGCGTTTTGGCTTGCGTGGCTCGCTCTCGCTGGCCATCACAGGCATTCTGGCGTTCTCGACGGCACCGCTGCGCGCCATGACGTTTTTGGGCCTAGCCCTGTCGGCGCTGGCGCTGAGCTACGGCGCCTGGGTGGTCGGCGAGTATTTTGTGACCGGCATCAGCGTGCCGGGTTACGCCACCATCGTGGTGGGCATGATGTTTTTCAGCGGCATCCAGCTGCTGTGCATCGGTATCCTGGCCGAGTACGTGGGCCGCATCTACGAAGAGGTGAAACAGCGTCCGGCCTATTTGGTCAGTCAGCGCAGCGGTGGTGGTTTGATCAGCGCACCCCCACAGGCCTGAGCCCGTGGCATCACCCTTGCCCCTGCCCAGCAAGTCCAGCCTGTGGTTTCTGGCTGTGGGCGCCAGCGCAGCGGCCACCCACATGGGCGTGTTTGCCCTGACGCGTGAGGCCATGTGGCCCGAGCTGGCCAATGCGCTGGGCTTTGTGGTGGCATTTATGGTGAGCTTTGCCGGCCACCGATGGCTGAGCTTTCAGGACGCTGGCACCTCGCTGCTCACCAGCCTGGGCCGCTTTGCCGTCACGGCGCTGGCGGGTTTTGCCGGCAACGAAGTCGTGTTTGTGATCTTGCTGCGCGGCCTGGGCTGGCCGTCGCTGCTGGCGCTGTTCTTGGCTTTAGTGCTGGCAGCCGGGCAGACCTTTTTGCTGAGCCGCTTCTGGGCTTTCCGGCGCTAACACACCCGCCGACTGGAACAGGTCCCACCCCACACCCTGGGCATAAGGTTTCCAGCCGGCAGCCACCGCACTGGCCGACTCGGCCTTGCGGGCAATCAACCAGTTACCCGGCGCTTGCGCGGCGCTGGCCAGCACCTCGGGGCCTTGCAAGACCTTGGCGGCTTCAGCATCAAAGTCAGCGCCCTCAAACAGCTCGCGCTCCCAGCCATCACGCGCATTGGCGCGACGCTCGGCCCAGTCGTGGATCACGATCATGGGCTTGGCCGCCTGCGTGTAGAACGGCAGGTCGTAGGGGAATCCACGCAAGGCGTAGACGGTGTCACTGGGCCGGGCCTCGCAGGCCAGCACTCGAGCCATGTCTTGAGAGCGGCCGGGAGCCGTGACCCCGCCCACCATCAACACCAGGGTGGTGGCGATGCCGATGTTCAGCAGCACCAGCACTCCAAACAGCTTGCCCGCCCAGGCACGGTGTGCCAGCGTGCGCTCCCAGCCCAGTGCGGCCAGCCAGGCCACCGCTGGCATCACCGGCAAGATGTAGCCCACCAGCTTGGAGCTGGGCAGCGAGAAGAAGACCGTGATGCACACCACCCAGATCCAGCACAGGCTGAGCCAGGGGCTGGCCGCCAGCGACGCCGCAGCGTGAGTCCCGCGCTTGCGCCAGGCGGCCAGGGTCCAGAAAACCCAGGGGAACATCAGCAGGCCAATCGACAACACGTAAAACCAGACCGGCTGGGGGTTGTTGAAGGTCTTGGCCGTGTAGCGTGCAAAGTGGTGATGCATGAACATGTAGTTCAGCACATCGGGGTATTTTTGCTGGGCCAGCGCAAACCAGGGCACCACGACCGCTGCGAGCAGAGCCAGACCACTGAGCCAGGGCAGGTACAGCATCTTGCGCAGCTGGCGCGTCCAGACCAGCCACACCAGCAGCACCAGACCGGGCAAGGCAATGCCGATCAGGCCCTTGCTCAACATACCCAGACCACAGGCCACAAAACCCAGGCGCGCCAGATTGGCATGCGGTTTCTCACCCGCCTGAAACGCAAAGGCAAAACACCAGATAGCCACGCTGATCCAGGTCGCCACCTGCATGTCGTGGTTGACATACTGGCCGCCCACCATGAAAGCCAGACCGCTGGCCAGCATGATGGCGGCACGTCGGGCCAGGGCCTCGGTGGCCACAACGCGTGCTGCCAGGTACAGCGCCATGGTCATCAGGCCCACATGCAAGGCGGGCACGAAGCGCAAGGCAAACTCGTTGACGCCAAACACGGTGAGGGACAGCGACTGCAGCCAGTGCAGCAAGGGCGGCTTGTGAAAAAAGGGCAGACCATTCAGGCGCGGCGTGAGCCAGTCGCCATTAAGCAGCATGGCACGGCCAATGTCGCCGTAACGCCCCTCGTCGGGCACCGCCAGCGGCCGCAGCAGCGACAGCACCAGCAGAACAGCCCACAACAGGCCCATCGCGAGCCAGGATATTTGTCGTTCAGTCAGGTATTTTTTCACCCGCGAATTTTAGGGGCGGGGTACGGCTGAAACGGATTCACCCCAGTCCGAGCAAGCCTTTCAGGGCGGGGCTGGGACGGTGGGCCATCACCTGGTCTTGAATGGCCTTGGGCGACAAGCCAAACACACGCTCCATCACCCGGGCATACACCGCAGCCAGGTCGATGCTGGCAGGCAAGTCACGCCCCTCAAAGAGTTGCTCTTTTTTCAGGCCGCGCCAGTCGGCATACACCCGGGAGCCGGTCAACAAACCGCCAGCCAGAAAGCAGCAACTGCCCACACCGTGGTCGGTGCCGGTGGTGCCGTTTTCAGCTGCAGTGCGACCAAACTCGGTCACCGTCACCACCAAGGTGTTGACCCAGGCGTCACCCATGCCCTCTTTGTAGGCGCCGACCAGAGCGTCCAGTTCGCCCAGCCGGTCGGCATGGGTGCCGCTGTCTGCGCCCTGGCTAGCATGGGTGTCAAAACCATGTTGCATATCTATCAG
>JBJOJH010000150.1:0-5097 GCA_046046715.1 Pseudomonadota bacterium
TCTTGATGGTGAGCAGACGCCGGGCCTGTGGCAGCCAATCCAGGGCCTTGCGCAGGTTCTCGCCAGCCATGCCCTTGATCTCGCCTGCACGCGCCACCAAAGCATCCAACGACCCGAACTCCTGTAACCACTTGGCGGCTGTCTTGGGCCCCACCTTCTCCACGCCTGGCACGTTATCCACGGCATCACCCACCAGCGTTTGATAGTCCACCATCAGCGAGGGAGGAACGCCAAACTCGGTGGTCACGCCGGCAATATCACGGCGTTTCCCATTCATGGTGTCAATGATGGTGATGTGCTCGTTCACCAGTTGCGACAAATCCTTGTCACCGCTCGAGACGGTCACTTCCACACCTTGCCGGGACGCAGCGACCGCCAGAGTGCCTATCACGTCGTCGGCCTCGACACCCGGGACAGCCATGACGCGCCAACCCAGCAGTCGAACCACTTCGTGGATCGGGTCAATCTGAGCCCGCAAATCATCCGGCATGGGTGATCGGTGGGCCTTGTATTCGGGGTACCACTCATCCCGGAACGTGGGGCCCTTGGCGTCGAACACGCACACGGCATAGTCCGCGTGGACCTCTTTGCGCAGGCTTTGCATCATGTTGATCATGCCGCGTATCGCGCCCGTGGGAGGGCTGGCCGCGTCGCCAGGCACCGCACGCAGGTCCGGCATGGCGTGAAAAGCGCGGTAGAGGTAGCTGGAACCATCGACCAGCAGCAGGTTTTTCCTATCAGTCATCAGACCATTTTGCCAGTGCGGGCCAGAGAGGGCAGGTTCTACAATGGCCGCATGTGCCAGCCCTCCCCCGCCCCTCTGATCCGTCGCACACGCCGCCAGTCGAGCTTGCTCGCCCTGTTGGCAGTGGCCTGTTCGTCTTCCTCGCTGGCCTGGGCCCAAAATGGTCCGGACAACACACCTCGCGCCACTGCTGTCGAGCAACGCACAGAGCGGCTGGTGGTGGAAGACGCCGACAGCCGGATAGATGAGCTGCGCGTGGGTGGCGAAAGCCGCAAGATCAGCGTCACACCCAAGGGTGGCATGCCTGCCTACGAGGTGGAGCCCAGCAGCCAGGCATCTGGACAATCCGGTGCGAGCCGGGTTTGGAAGATTTTCGGATTCTGATTTTTGGGCTATTGATTCATGGCGGTTTACACAGAAGTCTCGTTTGACGAGGCTGCCCGGCTCTTGAGCGAGCTGAACCTGGGCCAACTTCAATCGATGGAGGGATGCTCCGGCGGGATTGAAAACACCAACTACTTCGTCACCACAGACCAGGGTGCCCATGTGCTTACCCTGTTTGAACGGCTGACATTCGAACAGCTGCCGTTTTATCTGTACCTGATGAAACATCTGGCGCAGCGCGGCATTCCGGTGCCCGATCCAGCCGGAGACCGCCATGGCGACATCCTGCACCAGCTCCAAGGCAAGCCGGCGGCCGTGGTCAACCGCCTGCGCGGCAAAAGTGAACTTGCGCCAACCAGCCAGCACTGCGCCGCCGTAGGTGCGATGCTGGCTCGTATGCATCTGGCGGGGCAGGATTTCGACCGCGCCCAACCCAATCTGCGAGGTTTGGACTGGTGGACCCAAACCGTGCCGGTCGTGCAGCCCTACCTGGATGTATCCCAGAGTGCGCTGATCCAATCCGAGCTGGCCTACCAGCAGCACATCGCCGTATCTTCGGCTTATGCGGCGCTCCCACGCGGGCCTGTGCATGCTGACCTTTTTCGGGACAACGTCATGTTCGATGCTTCAAGCCCCAAGGGCCTCGAACTGACAGGCTTCTTTGATTTTTACTTTGCCGGTGTGGACACATGGTTGTTCGACCTGGCCGTATGCCTGAATGACTGGTGTGTTGATCTGGCCAGTGGCGAAGCCAATGAGGCCCGTACCCAGAGCCTGCTCCAGGCCTACGAAGGTGTGCGCCCGCTGACCGCGCCGGAGCGACAGTTGTTGCCCGCCATGATGCGCGCCGGTGCCCTGCGCTTCTGGATTTCGCGTCTGTGGGACTTTTATCTGCCCCGCGAGGCATCCATGCTGAAGGCTCACGACCCACGCCACTTCGAACGCATCCTGCGACATCGCGTGGCAGCATTGACCCAAGTGGCTACAGCATGAAGCTTCAAGTCGTTCCGGCGCGAACCGGCATCCTCTGGGTTCGCTTGGGCATGAAGGCCTTTTTCAGGCAACCTTTGGCCTTGGCGGGCTTGTTCTTCCTGTTCATGGCCGCGGTGTCGGTGCTGAGCATTGTGCCCATGCTGGGCAACATCATGGCGCTGACGCTACTGCCGGCCGCCACCTTGGGGCTGATGGCGGCCACCCGAATGGCAGCCGATGGCAAATTTCCGATGCCGCGGGTTCTGGCCACTGCGTTCACGGCAGGTGCAGCCACGCGCAAGAACATGCTGGTGCTGGGGGTCTTTTACGCCATCGCATTTTTAGGGGTCATGGGTGCATCTGCACTGGTGGACGGCGGGGATTTTGCGCGGCTGTATCTGGTGGGCGGTAGCCTGTCACAAGAAACGGTGCTCGATCCCGACTTTCAAATGGCAACCTGGGTTGCACTGGGCTTGTACCTGCCTGTGTCCCTGATGTTCTGGCACGCCCCGGCACTGGTGTTCTGGTACGGCGTGACGCCTCTCAAGAGCCTATTTTTCAGCTTTATCGCCTGCAAGCGCAACTTTGGCGCTCTCACTGTTTTCGGCCTGACCTGGCTGGGGACCTTTGTGCTGGTGGGTCTGGCTGTCACCCTGGTGGGCTCGCTGCTGGGTAGCCCGGAGCTGGCCGGGGCGGCCATGTTTCCGGTCGCCATGGTGATGGCCTCGATGTTTTTTGCATCGATCTATTTCACCTTTCGCGACAGCTTTGACCTCAACGAAGAACCCACGGTTTAAGCCGTGAGATCAGGGCCTGTCAAGGCACCGGTGTGAGTTTGGCCACGCTCAAGGCCAACCACTTGACGCCGTGGCGGGGAAAGTTTATCTGAGCGCGGGCGTCGTCACCCGCGCCCTCGAGGCTCAGCACCGCGCCTTCCCCGAACTTGTTGTGAAACACCTTCATCCCCTTGCGCAAACCATGCGCATCAGCTGACTTGCGCTCTGGCACGGGCGCACTGGCAGTTGCACCGGCGGTCAAATTGCCGAACATGCCGCGATCCGATGCGTAATTGCGAGATGACCCTGCCGAGTAAGCACTGTTTCCGCCCAGATCGCCAAAACCGGCGCGGCGGGGTGTGATCCACTTCAAGGCGCTTTCAGGCAACTCGTCGAAAAACCGGCTCTTGAGGTTGTAGCGGGTTTGTCCGTGCAGCATGCGAGTCTGCGAATGGCTCAGGTACAGGCGCTTGCGTGCACGGGTGATGGCCACATACATCAGCCGACGCTCTTCTTCGAGACCGGCGCGGTCGCTCATGGCGTTTTCGTGGGGAAACAAGCCCTCCTCCATGCCGCCAATGAACACGCCATCAAACTCCAGCCCCTTGCTGGCGTGCACCGTCATCAATTGCACCGCGTCCTGTCCGGCCTGGGCCTGGTTGTCCCCGGACTCCAGGGCTGCATGGGTCAGGAAAGCGACCAGGGGTGACAAAGTCTCACCGGTTTCGGTATCCGGCGCAGCAGGCTCCAAAAAACTGAGCTCGGGGTTCAAGCCCTGGCTGACGGGGCTTTGGCTCAAGCCAGACCCGGCCAACTCATCCACAGGCAGCGCCACGGCATCCCGACCAAATCCCTCCTGGGTCACGAAACTTTCGGCTGCGTTAACCAGTTCTTCCAGGTTTTCGATCCGGTCTGCACCTTCGCGGTCTTGGCGGTAATGCTCGACCAGGCCGCTGTGCTTGAGCACCATCTCGATGATTTCACGCAGGCTCAGGCTCTGAGTCTGCTCCCGTAGCACGTCGATACCGGCCACAAACGCCCCCAGATTGGCGCCCGCTTTGCCGCTGAGCTGCCCCACGGCATCATGCAAGGAAAGGCCAGAGGCTCGCGCCACATCCTGCAACTGCTCCAGGCTACGCGCACCAATGCCGCGCGGCGGGAAGTTGACTACCCGCAAAAAACTGGTGTCGTCACTAGGGTTTTCCAGCAAGCGCAGGTAGGCCAGCGCATGTTTGATTTCGGCGCGCTCAAAAAAGCGCAGCCCGCCGTACACCTTGTAAGGCATCGCGGCATTGAACAAGGCGGATTCGATCACCCGGCTTTGGGCGTTGGAGCGATACAGCACAGCAATTTCGTTGCGAGCCCAGCCATCGCGCACGAGCTGCTTCATTTCATCAACCATCCACTGCGCCTCGGCGAAGTCGCTGCTGGACTCGACCACACGCACTGGCTCGCCCGGCCCCTGATCGGTACGCAGGTTCTTGCCCAGGCGCTGGCTGTTGTGCGAAATCAGCTCGTTGGCTGAATCCAATATATTGCTGCCGCTGCGGTAGTTCTGCTCCAGTTTGATTTGGTGTTGAACATCAAATTCCCGAACAAAGTCAGCCATATTGCCCACCCGGGCACCGCGAAAGGCATAAATGCTCTGATCGTCATCCCCCACGGCCAAAACTGCACCTCCATCTGGCAAGGCACCTTCTGCACCGCATCCAGCCAGGATCTTGATCCAGGCATATTGGAGCTTGTTGGTGTCCTGAAACTCATCGATCAGGATGTGGCGAAAACGCCGCTGGTAATGCTCACGCACAGGCGCGTTGTCACGCAGCAACTCATAAGAGCGCAGCATCAGCTCACCAAAATCAACCACACCTTCGCGCTGGCATTGCTCCTCGTAGAGCTGGTAGATCTCAATTTTCTTACGGGTATCCGGGTCCTGTGCGACCACGGCATTGGGTCGCAGACCGTCTTCCTTGCAGCCCGCAATGAACCACTGCAGCTGCTTGGGCGGGAAGCGCTCGTCGTCCACATTGAACTGCTTGCACAAACGTTTGATAGCGCTCAGCTGGTCCTGGGTGTCGAGAATCTGAAATGCCTGGGGCAGGCCGACCGACTTGTAATGTGCTCGCAGCAGACGGTTGCACAAGCCATGAAAGGTGCCAATCCACATGCCACGCACATTCACCGGCAGCATGGCGGACAAGCGGGTCATCATCTCCTTGG
>JBJOJH010000151.1:0-4024 GCA_046046715.1 Pseudomonadota bacterium
CCTGAAATCCAGATGACAGTTGGGTGCAAGACCACCCCGAGATAATCGAACGCATGACCAATAGCCTTCAACATCTCATCGACAACAACCGTGTCTGGGCCGCCCGCATGGAGCAGCAGCGCCCTGGTTTTTTCAGCCAGCTGGCGCATCAGCAAACGCCCAAATACCTGTGGATCGGCTGCTCCGACAGTCGCGTGCCCGCCAACGAAATCACCGGGCTGGATCCGGGTGAAGTGTTTGTGCATCGCAATGTGGCCAATGTGGTGGTGCACTCCGACTTGAATGCCCTGTCGGTCATCCAGTTTGCAGTGGACCATCTCAAGGTCGAGCACATCATGGTGGTGGGCCATTACGGCTGCGGCGGCGTGCTGGCCACCTTGCGTGGCACCCGCGTGGGCCTGGCCGACAACTGGCTGCGCCATGTGCACGACGTCAAGTTGCGGCACCGCCAGCGTCTTGATCATTTACCGGTGGGTGTGCAGGAAGACGTGCTTTGCGAGATGAATGTCATCGAGCAGGTCGGTAACGTGGCGCTGTCCAACGTGATGCAAGATGCCTGGAGCCGGGGACAAAAGGTCTCCGTACACGGCTGGTGCTATGGCCTGAAAGACGGCCTGGTGCAGGACCTGGGCGTGAGCATGAGCGGTCCGCACGAAGTGGTGAGTGTGTTTCGCCGCGCATTCAGGCGCTATCCCAGGGCGACCCCTGTTTAAGTTGAGTCTTCACAGGACGACGGATCCCGTTTTCCTGCACATTGACCAGCCCTTATTTTTATTTTAAGGAGCTTTTCATGAACGATCCCGTTGTCATCGTCAGTGCCGCCCGCACCCCCATGGGCAGTTTTCAGAGCGACTTTGCCAGTCTGGCTGCGCATGATCTGGGCGGTGCCGCCATTGCCGCAGCCGTGCAGCGCGCCGGCATAGCCCCCGAGCTGGTCACCGAGGTGCTGTTTGGCAACTGCCTGATGGCAGGCCAGGGCCAGGCACCCGCCCGCCAGGCGGCTTTCAAGGGCGGTTTGCCCAAAAGCGCCGGTGCAGTCACCCTGAGCAAGATGTGCGGTTCGGGCATGCGTGCGGCCATGTTTGCACATGACATGTTGCTTGCCGGCAGCCACGAGGTTCTGGTGGCCGGTGGCATGGAGAGCATGACCAATGCACCCTATCTGTTGCCCAAGGCACGTGCTGGCTACCGTATTGGCCACGACCGCATCTTTGACCACATGATGCTCGACGGCCTGGAAGACGCCTACGAACCCGGCCGCTCCATGGGGACGTTTGGCGAAGACTGTGCCGCCAAGTACAACTTCACCCGGGCCGAGCAAGACGCCTTTGCCACGGCCAGCGTGCAGCGCGCCCAGGCAGCCACTGCCAATGGTGGTTTCGCGGCAGAAATTACCCCCGTCACGGTTAAGACCCGCGCCGGCGAGGTGCAGGTCAGCATCGACGAAGGCCCGGGCAAGATCAAGTTGGACAAGATTCCCTCGCTGAAACCCGCCTTCAAAAAGGACGGCACCATCACGGCGGCCAGTAGCTCCAGCATCAACGACGGCGCCGCTGCCATGGTGCTGATGAAGGCCTCTACGGCAGCCAAATTGGGTTGCAAGCCGCTGGCGCGCATCGTCAGCCACGCCACCCACGCCCAGGAGCCCGAGTGGTTTGCCACGGCCCCCGTGGGCGCCGCACAAAAGGCCCTGGCCAAGGCCGGCTGGAGCGTGGGTGACGTCGATTTGTGGGAGATCAACGAGGCCTTTGCCGTGGTGCCCATGGCGCTGATGAAAGACATGGGGGTGCCGCACGACAAAGTCAACGTCAACGGCGGAGCCTGCGCGCTGGGCCACCCCATCGGTGCCAGTGGCGCCCGCATCATGGTGACCTTGATCCACGCCTTGAAGGCACGCGGCCGGAGCAAAGGCCTGGCTACCTTGTGCATCGGCGGTGGCGAGGCTACGGCCGTAACACTCGAAATCATCTGACACCCCGCTATAGCCCAGTACCTTTAAGGCGCCACCATGCTGCTGACCCAAGACCAGGAAATGATCCGCGACGCAGTGCGTGACTTTGCCCAGGAGCAGCTGTGGCCCCACGCCGCCCGTTGGGACAAGGAACACCACTTTCCCACGGACGTGCACCAAGGCCTGGCCGCGCTGGGGGCCTACGGCATTTGCGTGCCCGAGGCTTATGGCGGTGCCAACCTCGACTACCTCACGCTGGCGCTGGTGCTCGAAGAAATTGCCGCCGGTGACGGTGGCACCAGTACCGCCATATCCGTGACCAACTGCCCGGTCAACGCCATCCTGATGCGTTACGGCAGCGAAGCACAAAAGCGCCTGTGGCTGGAGCCGCTGGCGCAGGGCAAGATGCTGGGCGCTTTTTGTTTGACCGAGCCGCATGTGGGCAGCGACGCCTCGGCACTGCGTACCACGGCGGTGAAGCAAGGCGATGCTTATGTCATCAATGGCGTCAAGCAGTTCATCACCAGTGGCAAAAACGGGCAAGTGGCCATCGTCATTGCTGTCACGGACAAAGGCGCGGGCAAAAAGGGCATGAGTGCTTTTATCGTGCCCACCAGTACCCCGGGCTATGTGGTGGCGCGGCTGGAGGACAAGCTCGGCCAACACAGCAGCGACACTGCCCAAATCAATTTTGACGACTGTCGTATCCCCATCGAGAACCGCATCGGCGAAGAAGGCGAGGGCTACAAGATTGCCCTGAGCGCCCTGGAAGGCGGGCGCATCGGCATTGGCGCCCAAAGCGTGGGCATGGCCCGCAGCGCGTTGGACGTGGCCATTGCCTATGCCAAGGACCGCACCAGCTTTGGCACGGCCATCATCCATCACCAGGCGGTCGGTTTCAGGCTGGCCGATGCCGCCACCCGGCTGGAAGCTGCGCGTCAGCTGATCTGGCATGCCGCGGCCCTGCGCGACGCGGGTCGCCCCTGCCTGAAAGAAGCCGCCATGGCCAAGCTGTTTGCCAGCGAGGTGGCCGAGCAGGTCTGCAGCGCTGCCATCCAGACCCTGGGCGGCTATGGTTACGTGAGCGACTTCCCGGTCGAGCGCATCTACCGCGACGTACGCGTGTGCCAGATCTATGAAGGCACCAGCGACGTGCAAAAGATCATCATCCAGCGGGCGCTGGGCTGACATTCAATCTGCACTTTGCCCCTATAAACTGCTGTTTTCGCCTCCAGCCTGGCCGGGGATGCGTGGTGGTCAATCGTGCATATCCGGCCTGGAAACATTCATGGAATCTCTATTCGTCTCCACCGGAGTGGTCACTCTTGCAGAAATTGGCGACAAGACTCAGCTTCTGGCTTTCATCCTGGCTGCGCGCTTCAAAAAGCCAGTCCCGATCATCCTGGGTATTCTGGTTGCCACCCTCGTGAATCACGGCCTCGCAGGGGCACTGGGCGCATGGATCACCAGTGCCGTCACACCTGACGTCTTGCGCAGGGTGCTTGGTCTCTCGTTCATCGGGATGGCCGTCTGGACGATGATCCCCGACAAGATCGAAGAAGAGGAAACCCAGGTCGCCAAGCGCTTCGGTGTTTTTGGCGCAACGCTGATCACCTTCTTTCTGGCAGAGATGGGCGACAAGACGCAGATCGCCACCGTTGCCATGGCCGCCCACTACCCGTCGCCCTTGTTGGTGGTGATGGGCACCACGCTGGGCATGTTGATTGCCGATGTGCCGGCCGTGTTCGTTGGGGACAAGCTGGCAGCCAGGATACCGATGAAGCTGGTTCACTCAATCGCAGCAGCCATCTTTGCCATTCTGGGCATCGCCACCTTGCTGGGCGCAGGTTCCAGACTCGGATTTTGAAGCAGTCCCGCATGCACACCGAGAACCTTGAGCGCTGGGTGCACGATCACGTTTTCGACGCCGGTAGCGACCTGGCTGAACGAAGCACGCGCATTGTGATGTGGATCACCGCCGCCATGATGGTGGTGGAAGTTATCGCGGGCTGGTGGTTCAACTCCATGGCCCTGCTGGCTGATGGATGGCACATGAGCTCGCACGCCGTGGCC
>JBJOJH010000152.1:0-3356 GCA_046046715.1 Pseudomonadota bacterium
GTCGTTTTTATGGGGTAGCACCAGTTTTGTGGGCTGGGAGGCCTGCGTAATCATGGCCGCGGCTTTGCTCGTGTGTTTACTGCTCGCCGTGGCGTTGAGCTCTTTGCTCGACGGCCTCTCATTGGGCGAGGCCACGGCTGCCAGTTTGGGTTTGCCTTTGGTTCGCGCTCGTGCCGTGCTGGTGATGGTCTTGGCGCTGGCTACCGGAGCGGCGGTGGCGCATACCGGACTGATTGGTTTTGTGGGCTTGGCGGCACCGCACCTGGTGCGCTCGCTGGCGCCATCTGCGTATCGCTATTTCATCGTTTTGTCGGCGCTGATGGGGGCGGTTTTGCTGCTCAGCGCCGATACCCTGGCGCGCAGCCTGATCGCGCCCCAAGAGCTGCCGGTGGGCGTGCTGACGGCGGTGCTGGGTGGGGGCTATTTGTTGTGGCTGATGCACCGCAGCGGCCAGCGCGGAGGCAAGCTGTGACCATGACCGAGATAGGCACCATGGCGATCACTGCCAGTGGGCTGCGAGCCAGCCTGGGCGGCCATGAAGTTTTGCATGGTATCGACCTGGCGCTGCCTGCTGCCTGCTGGACCAGCGTGGTGGGGCCTAACGGTGCGGGCAAATCGACGCTGCTCAAGGTGCTGGCGCAATTGCTGCCACATGACGGCCAGGTACAACTGTTTGGCCAGGCTTTGGGCAGCATGCCGGCCCGTGTCCGCGGACGACGTCTGGCCTGGCTGGGGCAGGGCGAGGCGCACGGCGACGAGATGCTGGTCAAAGACCTGGTGATGCTGGGTCGTTTGCCGCACCAGGGCTGGCTAGCCGTGCCACAGGCGTCAGATGAGGCTGCCGTTGAGCGTGCCTTGCGCGCCGTTCAGGCATGGGAGTGGCGTGGACGACGTTCTGGTGAGCTGTCGGGTGGCGAGCGCCAGCGTGTGTTGCTCGCTCGCGTCCTGGCGGTCGAGGCCGAGGTGCTGCTCATGGACGAGCCGCTCAGCAATCTGGACCCACCTCACCAAGCCGATTGGTTGGCGCTGGTGGGTGACTTGGTGGCGCAGGGCAAAACCGTGGTGAGCGTGCTGCATGAAATCTCGATGGCCTTGCTAGCCCAGCACATGGTGATCCTGCGCGAGGGGCAGGTTCTGCACCAAGGCGCTTGCAATGACCCAAAGACCCACCTAGCCCTGGAAGAGGTGTTTGATCACCGTATTGCCATCCACGGCGTCCATCAGCAATGGGTCGCCCTGCCCAGGCTTAGTTAGGACACTGCAGGGCTTATCCGCCCGGCGCGGGCGTTTTGGATTTGAAGTCGCAGTAGGACGCCACCGCACAGTGCCAGCACTCGGGCTTGCGTGCTTTGCACACATAGCGGCCCAGCAAGATCAGCCAATGGTGTGCATCCACCATGTAGTCCGCCGGGATACGTTTCATCAGTTTCATTTCTACTGCGGTGGGCGTTTTGGCAGGCGCCAGGCCGGTGCGGTTGGAGACCCTAAAAATGTGGGTGTCTACTGCCATCACCGGTTCGCCAAAGGCGACATTCAGCACCACATTGGCGGTCTTGCGGCCCACGCCGGGCAGCGCCTGCAACTCCTCGCGGCTGCGCGGCACCCGCCCGCCATGGTGCTCGACCAGCATGCGGCAGGCCTCCATCAGGTGCTTGGCCTTGCTGTGGTAAAGACCGATGGTCTTGATGTAACTCTCCAGCCCTTCCAACCCCAGATCGAGCACGGCCTGGGGTGTATTGGCCACCTTAAACAGGTGCACTGTTGCCTTGTTGACACCAACGTCGGTGGCTTGGGCGCTGAGCAGCACCGCCACCAGCAACTCGAAGTCACTGTTGTAGGCGAGTTCGGTCGTCGGCTTGGGGTTAGCCGCCTGCAGGGTGGCAAAAAACGGGGCGATGTTCTCTTTTTTCATCATGGGGCGCATTCTTGCACTTGGGGTGCCCGGCCGATCAGGCGCTACCATCGTGCTCCCCGTCGATTTCGTTTGTCCACCTCAGTTTTGCCCGCCATGCCACTGCAATTTGCCTCTCGCCTGAATAACGTCGAAACCTCTGCCATCCGGGAGCTGTTCAAGCTGCTGGGCAAGCCCGGCATCATCAGTTTTGCCGGTGGTTTTCCAGACAGCGCCATGTTCGATGTGGACGGTATTCGCGAGGCAACCCAGGCGGCCCTGGCGCAGGAGCCCGGTGCCGCCCTGCAATATGGCGCCACCGAGGGCTACAACCCGCTGCGCGAACAATTGGCCGCCTTCATGGCCAGCAAGGGCTGCGAGGCGGTCAAGCCCGAGGATCTGATCGTTACCACGGGCAGCCAACAGGCGCTGGACCTGTTGGGCAAGACCATGATCTCGCCCGGCGACAAGGTGATCGTGGAAGGCCCCACTTTTTTGGCCACCATTCAATGTTTCAGGCTTTATGGCGCGGAACTCATCAGCGCCCCCATCGATGGCCAGGGCGTCGATACCGAGGTGCTGGAGCGACTGATCGCCGAGCATCGTCCCAAGTTTGTGTACCTGATTCCCACCTTTGGCAACCCCAGCGGTGGCCTGCTGAGCGCAGAGCGCCGCAAGCGGGTGCTGGAGCTGGCGGTGAAGTACCAGACGCTGATCGTGGAAGACGATCCTTATGGCGACCTCTATTTCAATGACGCACCCCCGCCCAGCTTGTTGGCCATGAGCCCGCAAGTACCCGGCAGCCGCGAGTTACTGGCGCACTGTGGCAGCCTGAGCAAGGTGCTGAGCCCTGGTTTACGCGTGGGCTGGATGATTGCACCGTCAGAGCTGCTAGCCAAGGCCACCATGTGCAAGCAATTCAGCGATGCGCATACCAGCACGTTTGCACAGGCCACCGCTGCCCAGTATCTGAAGGCGGGCCGCATGCCGGCCACTTTGGCCCATGTGCGCTCGGTCTATGCGCAGCGAGCGCAGACCATGGGCACTGCCTTGCGGCGCGAGTTGGGCGATGCCCTTGAGTTCGTGCAACCCCAAGGGGGCCTGTTTGTGTGGGCCAGGCTCACGGGGCAGGGCGGTCGGGTGGCCGACGGTGCCGAATTTGCCAAGCGCGCCATCGATCAAGGCGTTGCCTTTGTGCCTGGCGCTCCGTTTTTCTGTGCCCAGCCTGATCTGGCGACCCTGCGCCTGTCGTTCGCCACGGCCGATGTCGACAAGATCGAAGAAGGCGTGGCCCGCCTGGCCCGCGCACTCTGAGGCGTCGCCATGGCCGAAAAAACCATCGAAACAGCGCACTACAAGCTGTTTCCCTCACCGCGCAACCAGTACAAGGTGTTGTTTGAGCACGAGGTCTTTGTGCCTTACCCCTACGCCCTCATCGACCTGCCCAGTTTTTATCTCAAGGGCA
>JBJOJH010000153.1:0-2585 GCA_046046715.1 Pseudomonadota bacterium
CTGCTGGGCATCGACATCCAGGTGGGGCGCACAGGTAAGCTCACGCCTGTGGCGCGACTGGCCCCCGTGTTTGTGGGGGGCGTCACGGTCACCAATGCCACGCTGCACAACCTGTTTGAACTGCGGCGCAAGCGCTGCCGTGTGGGCGACACGGTCATCGTGCGCCGCGCGGGCGATGTGATTCCGGAGGTGGTGGGCCTGGCAGGCGGGGTGGGGCAACAGGGCGATGGCGCCAGTGTTGCCAGCCGAGGTTCTTACGTGCCCAACTTTCGCATGCCCACAGCCTGCCCGATTTGCGGCAGTGCGGTGGTGCGAGAGAAGGCAGAAGTCAATCACCGGTGCAGCGGCGGCCTCTTTTGTCCGGCCCAGCGCAAGCAGGCCATCCTGCACTTTGCGCAGCGGCGTGCCGTCGAGGTCGATGGCCTGGGCGAAAAGCTGGTGGATCAGCTGGTGGACAACCACATCGTGCGCACACTGCCCGACTTGTATCGCCTGGGTTTTTCGGCTTTGGCCGAGCTCGACCGCATGGCCGGCAAGTCGGCCCAGAATCTGCTGGATGCGCTGCAAGCCTCCAAGCAAACGACCTTGCCGCGCTTTTTGTATGGGTTGGGCATACGCCATGTGGGCGAGGCCACGGCCAAGGATCTGGCCCGTCACTTTGGCACCCTGGATGCCATCTTGAACGCCAGCACCGAGCAGCTGCTGGAGGTCAACGATGTGGGGCCCGTGGTTGCGCACAGCCTGCGAACCTTTTTTGACCAGGCCCATAACCGCGAGGTGGTTGAGCAATTGCGCGCCTGCGGCATTGCCTGGGAGGAAGGGCCTGCCGCCGCTCAGACCCCCAAACCGCTGGCGGGCCAGACATGCGTTATCACCGGTACCCTGCCGACGCTGAGCCGGGATCAGGCCAAAGACCTGCTGGAGGCTGCCGGTGCCAAGGTAGCCGGGTCGGTCAGCAAGAAAACCAGTTTTGTGGTGGCGGGCACCGAGGCTGGCAGCAAGCTGACCAAGGCCCAGGAGCTGGGCGTAACAGTGATGGACGAGGCTGGCATGCTGGCCTTGCTGCAAGGAGACGGTGATGGCAGTACGTGAAATTCTGAAGATGGGCGACCCGCGTCTGCTGCGCATCGCCCAGCCCGTGACAACTTTTGACAGTGACGCCCTGCATCTGCTGATCTCGGACCTGCTGGACACCATGCGCGCGGTCAACGGTGCTGGGCTCGCCGCACCGCAAATCGGGGTGGATGCGCAGGTGGTGGTGTTTGGCCGGCTCGACAGCAACCCGCGCTATCCCAACCGGCCTGTGGTGCCGCCTACGGTGCTTGTCAACCCGGTCATCACACCCTTGCCAGCGCTGGGCAACGAGGAGGGCTTGCCGCCCGAGGATGAGGACTGGGAGGGCTGCCTCTCGGTACCCGGGCTGCGTGGTGTGGTGCCGCGCTTTAGCCGGGTGCGCTACATCGGCTTTGACCAGTACGGTGACCCCATCGACCGCACGGTGGAGGGTTTTCATGCCCGGGTGGTGCAGCACGAGTGCGACCACCTCATCGGCAAGCTTTATCCCATGCGGGTGCGAGATTTCTCGCGCTTTGGTTACACCGAGGTGCTTTTCCCTGAAATTGCGGCCAACGAGGACGACTGAGGACGCCGTCCTGAGAGGTTTACTCGCTCAGTGCTACTGCAGGCGTAGGTGGACCACCGTCATAGGCTCCCCACACCGATTGATCGAATTGCACCACAGAACCGGTCATCATGCCGCTGTCATCAGAAGCCAAAAAGGCCACGGCCTTGGCGACTTCCTCGGGGGCTAGCAATCGACCAAAAGGTTGCGCGGCGGCTGCTTTCTTGAGCCAGTCGGGGTCTGCGCCGTGGTACTCGCGTTGCACCCGATCTTCACCATCGGAGGCCATCCAGCCGATGTCGAGTTGGTTCACACGGATGCGGTTGCGCATGAGCGAGTAACCCGAGTTGCGCGTCAACGTCGCCAGTGCACCCTTGGATGCCGAGTAGGGCGAGAGAAAGGGTTGACCGGCCCGCTCGGAGGTGGAGCCGATGTTCACCATGGAACCTGCTACGCCGTCACGAATCATGCGTTTGGCGCACTCTTGCATCAAAAAGAAGGGTGCGCGCACATTGACTGCAAACATGCGGTCGAACAGGTCTTGCGAGCTGTTCAGCAAATTTCCGCGATCAGTCAGACCAGCGGCATTCACCAGCACGTCGATACGGCCAAACGCTTGGTCGGCCAGCACTACCACATTGCGGCAGTCGTCCACGCTGTTCAAGTCCGCAGTGACGAACACTGTCTTGACGCCGGTTTCTTGCTGGATGCGCTCAGCAACTGCATTTCCTTTGGCTGTTGAGCGCCCGCAAATGGTCAGTCCGGCCGCTTCCGCTTTTGCAAAGTTCAGGGCAATAGCCGCTCCCAGACCCTGTGTTCCGCCGGTGATGACGGCTATCTTCCCATCGAGTCGATTCACAATGATTTCCTTGATTTGCGTATGAAAGATATGCGCTTGCCTACGAATCTATGTTGGGCACGCTGCCGTCAGCCTGCTCAGGCCGTCAATGCGTCCAGCAGCTCG
>JBJOJH010000154.1:0-4169 GCA_046046715.1 Pseudomonadota bacterium
GCCAAGGGCTCTTCCAGCCCCTGCTTTGCCCAGTAGTCGTGGCGTGTGTCGTACTCCCCCTTCAAAACCTTGAGCCGCTCGATCAGGGCGTTTTGCTGTGCTTCATCTTTGCTGGCCTGGAGTTGCAGGCTGACCAGGTAAGACTCGATGACGTACACGGGTGGGGGCAAGATATCTGCAATCAGGTCCTTGCTTTGCACGATACGTTCGTACAACGGCCCATTGACCTTGACCTCATTGACGGTTTTAAAGGACCAGGTGCCGTATACGCCAAAGCCCAGGATGAACAGGCCCAGCAGGATCAGAAAACGGGTCCGGATTTTGAGCTTGTCGAAATTCATGGCGGGTATGTCGTGGTTGTAAATTTGTATGCACCAATGTGGCGCGCCAGCTTACACCAAAGTTGGCCGGCTTTGAGACCATCGCTGTCGACCTGCGCCCCATAATCAAAGCATGCCGTTCCATTACGCCCATCCTTACCGCAGTATCCGATTGCCGGTGTTTGCCCGCAATGTGGTCGCCACCTCACATCCGCTGGCGGCGCAGGCGGGTTTGCAGATGATGCGGGCAGGGGGCAATGCCGTGGATGCCGCTGTGGCCGCAGCCGCAGCCATGACCGTGGTAGAGCCCGTCAGTAACGGTCTGGGTAGCGATGCCTTTGCCCAAGTGTGGGATGGCACCACTTTGCATGGCCTGAATGCGTCTGGTCGTGCGCCACAGGCCTGGACTCCCGAGTATTTCAAGGGCAAATATGGTGCCGATGCCCAGCATCCACCCAAGCGCGGCATTGACTCGGTGTCTGTGCCAGGCGCCGTCAGTGGCTGGGTGGCACTCAGTCAACGGTTTGGCAAGTTGCCATTTGCCGACCTCATGGCCCCGGCCATCGAGCTGGCTGAGCGCGGCTATTGGGTGCCGCCGGTGGTGCAGCAGAAATGGGCCGCCGCTAAGGGTGAGCTCTCCCCCCAGCCCGGCTTTGCCGACGTGTTTTTGCCTAAGGGCAGGGCGCCCCAGGTGGGCGAGTTGTTCACGTTTGCGCGTGCTGCCCGGGCTTTGCGGTCGATCGCTGCCACTGGTGGCGACAGCTTTTACCGAGGCGAGATCGCGGCTGCCCTGGTGGCATTCAGTCGTGGCCTGGGCGGAAGTTTGACCGCCGAAGACCTGGCCGGCCACCAGTGCGACTGGGTTGAGCCCATCTGTCAGAGCTACCGCGGCTACACACTGCACGAAATTCCGCCCAGCGGGCAAGGCATTGCGGCGCTCATGGCCTTGGGGATGCTGGAAAACTTTGACATCGCTGGCCTGCCAGTCGATGGCGTGGCCTCGCAGCACTTGCAAATCGAGGCCATGAAGCTGGCGTTTGCTGATGTGTACCGGTATGTGGCCGATCCCAGTGCCATGACCGTGGGCGTGGGCCGGTTGCTAAATGCCAACTACCTGGCTTCCCGCGCCCGGCTCATCGATGCCCACAAGGCACAGCATTTTGGTGCGGGTAACCCGGCCAAGGGCGGCACCATCTACCTGACGGCTGCGGACGAGCAGGGCATGATGGTGAGCTTCATACAGAGCAATTACATGGGCTTTGGCTCGGGCTGCGTGGAGCCCACCTTCGGCATCAGCCTGCAAAACCGGGGGCATGGTTTTCACCTTGATGCCGCAGGCGACAACCCAGCCAATGTGGTGGCTCCGGGCAAACGACCTTTTCACACCATCATCCCCGCGTTTCTCAGTCGCGACGGTCAGCCCGTGATGAGCTTTGGGGTGATGGGTGCCAATATGCAACCGCAGGGCCATGTGCAAACCCTGGTGCGCATGCTGGACTACCACCAGAATCCTCAGGCCGCCTGTGATGCGCCGCGCTGGCGTTTCAACGCGGGTCTGGATCTGAACGTCGAGGCAGGGATGGCCGGCGCCACGGTGCAGGGCCTGGCCGATCTGGGTCATCGTCTGCAGGTCATCCAAGACCCCTACCAGGACTTTGGTGCCGGGCAGTTCATCTGGCGTTTGGCTGAGGATCAGGCCGGCTCTGGCTCCATGGGCTATGTGGCTGCCAGCGACCCACGGCGCGACGGGCAGGCTGTGGGTTTCTGAATGACGCAACACCACCAGCACCTGGCCTCCGGGCTGTTGATGGCTGCCTTGGGGGCGATAGCCTTTAGCGGCAAAGCCATCATCGTCAAGCTGGCCTACCGGTATGGGGTGGATGCGGTCACGCTCATCATGTACCGCATGCTGTTTGCCCTGCCCATCTTCCTGGCCATGGCCTGGTGGGCCAGCCGAGGGCAGGCTGCCTTGTCGCGCAAAGACTGGCTGGGCGTGCTGTGGTTGGGCACCACGGGCTACTACCTGGCCAGTTTTCTGGACTTTGCTGGACTGGCTTACGTCAGTGCCTCGCTGGAGCGGTTGGTGTTGTACCTGAACCCCACTTTGGTTGTCTTGCTCGGCTGGCTTCTGTATCAGCGCCACATCAGCCGTGGTCAGGTCGCTGGCATGGCGATCAGTTACGCGGGCGTGCTACTGGTGTTTGGGCACGAGGTCAATGTGCAAGGTGGCGAAGCAGCGTGGGGCACTTTGCTGGTGTTCATAAGCGCTGTCAGCTACGCCATCTATTTGTCCTACAGCGGTGAAATGGTGCAAAAACTCGGTTCGCTGCGTTTGGTTGGCCTGGCCACCAGCGTGGCATGCCTCTTGTGCATCGGGCAATTTGTGTTGCTGCGCCCCCTGTCGGCCGCGCAGGTGGCACCCGAGGTTCTGGGGCTGTCGGTGTTGAATGCCACCCTGTGCACGGCGGTACCTGTGTTGCTGGTGATGATGGCTATCGAACGAATCGGTTCAGGCCTCACCGCCCAGGTCGGCATGGTGGGGCCCATTTCCACCATCTTGATGGGTGTCTTGATTTTGGGCGAGCCCTTTACCGCCTGGATCCTGGCTGGCACGGTCTTGGTCATGACGGGTATTTACGTGTTCAGTCAGTCTGCACGATGGGCTAAATTGAGCCAAGTCAAGAATTCAGCAGTCGCAGCCAAGTAATTGCTGCTCGCATGGGTGCATACCATTGCCCTTTGCTAAACTGATTTCTTACCAAACATTACTTAACCAGGGTGCGCATGAGCAATACAGAGGATCAGTCTGCGAAAGCGGCTTCGGGGCCGCAGCCAGACGAACTGCTGGCCTGCTTGCTGATTGTTGCCCGCTCGCACGGTGAAGTTGCCACGCGCGAGAGCGTCATGTCCGGCCTGCCCACCGACAAGCAGCGCCTGAGCCCGGCCCTGTTTGAGCGCGCCGCACGGCGTGCCAACCTCAGCAGCCATTTCGCAAGCGTAGAGCTCAGGCAGATCAAAACCGCGCTTTTGCCCGCCATCGTGCTGCTGGAAGGCGAGAGAGCCTGTGTGCTGCTGGGCTTCAGCGACGATGGTCTGCAGGCACGCGTGGTGTACCCCGAGCTGGCAGATGCGCCGGTGATGGTGCCCCTGGCCGAGCTCGAGGCGGTTTTTTCTGGTGATGTGATTTACGCTCAGCCCAGTCACCGCTACGACGCCCGCACACCACAGGTGCGTGCCGGTCGTCACGGTCACTGGTTTTGGGGAGTGATGGCGCAAAGCCGGCGCTTGTACCGCGATGTGCTGCTGGCAGCCCTGTTGGCCAATCTGTTTGCGCTTGGCATGCCCATGTTCACCATGAACGTGTATGACCGCGTGGTGCCCAACCAGGCTTTTGAGACTCTGTGGGTGCTGTCGCTGGGCTTGATCATCATGCTGGTCAGCGATCTGGTTCTGCGCACCATGCGGGGGCGCTTTGTTGATTTGGCGAGCAGCCGGGCCGATGTGAAGCTGTCTGCTTTCATCATGGAGCGGGTCTTGGGCACGCGTATGGAGCAGCGCCCGGCATCTGCGGGCTCCTTTGCGTCCAATTTGCGGGCGTTCGAGTCGGTGCGCGATTTCATCGGCTCGGCCACCGTGGTGGCGTTCATCGACTTGCCCTTTGCCATCATTTTCTTGCTGGTCATAGGCTGGATCAGCTGGTACATGCTGATTCCCTTGTTGGTGGGAGCCGCCGTCATGGTGCTTTATGCGTTGGCGGTGCAGGGCCGCATGCATGAGCTGGCCGAAACCACTTACCGTGCCGGTGCGCAGCGCAATGCCACCCTCATCGAAGGTCTGGTGGGTTTCGAG
>JBJOJH010000155.1:0-3950 GCA_046046715.1 Pseudomonadota bacterium
ACAACCTGTTTCCGCACCTGACAGTGGAGCGCAACATCACCTTGGGCCCCATGATCGTCAAGGGCGTGCCGGGTGCTGAGGCAGCCGCCTTGGCACGTGTGGCGCTGCGCAAGGTTGGCCTCGAACAGAAGATCGGCGCTTATGCCGATGAACTTTCAGGTGGACAGCAGCAGCGGGTTGCCATTGCTCGATCTTTGGCCATGGCACCGAACCTGATGCTGTTTGATGAAATCACTTCAGCGCTCGACCCGGAACTGGTGGGCGAGGTTCTGCTGGTGCTGGAAGAAATGGCAAGTGAAGGTATGACCATGTTGCTGGTTACCCACGAAATGAATTTCGCCCGCCGCGTGGCGAATCGGGTTGTTTTCATGCACCACGGCAAGGTCTGGGAGCAAGGGCCAGCCAAAGAATTTTTTGCTAATCCGAAGACCCCGGAATTAGAGAGCTTTCTCAGTGCAGTGTTGCACTGATTAGCTAGGGAAATTTTGCCGTTACTTCCCGGCAAAGTCGTCCTGCCAAATTGGTTGGGCGAATAAACAGGAAGGCTTTTTGGTATCAATTAGGAGATAGTGATGTTGAAAAAATGGACACGTCATATAGCCGTCGCCTTGCTATCGCTTGGCCTCGTCAGCAATGCAATGGCCGATCGTTTTCAGGAAATCTTGACCGCCGGTGTCATTCGAATTGGTGTGCCTGTGGATGTGCCGCCCTTTGGTACTCAGAATGCGAACCGTGAAGCAGAGGGCTATGACATTGATGTCGCCAATATGGTGGCCAAAGCCTTGGGCGTGAAAGCAGAGCTTGTACAGCTCACTGGTGCCAATCGCTTGCCCTTCCTGCTTACCGACAAAGTCGACGTGGTGATCTCCATCATGGGTCTGACACCAGAGCGCGCCAAGCAGATCATGTTCAGCGCACCCTATGCCAACACATCACTGGCGGTGTATGGTCCAAAAAATATTGTGGTCAAGTCGGCCAGTGACCTCGGTAAGTTCAATGTTGCAGCAGCCAAAGGCACTGCCCAGGAAATGGCCCTTTCCGCCGCCAATCCTAAAGCTAACATCATGCGTACGGAAGATGATGCCACTGCCATTTCGGCATACGTCACTGGCAAAGCCCAACTCTTCGCCTCCAACAGCGTGGTAGTCCCTGCACTGGTCAAAATGAACCCGAAAAAAGAATTTGACCTCAAGTTCAACATTCGAAACAGCCCGGCTCACATGGGTGTAAAAATGGGAGAACACAACTTAGTGCGGTGGCTCGATTCTTTTGTGTATTTCAATACCCAGAATGGCGAGTTGGACAAGTTGCACCAGAAATGGTTGTATCGGAAGATGGATCCCATGGGGTCCCTGTGACAAAAAGTCATCGGCCCAGTGAAGTCCGCTGGGACCGGATGACAGCCCCAGACTTGGTGCGCGCGGCGCGTATGAAGACTGTGGTGATCATCCCGCTGGGCGCTACTGAGCAGCATGGTCCCCACCTGCCAACCCAGGTCGACTGGAGACTCGCCTACGAGATTTCGAAGCGGGCAGCGCAACAAATGCGCAGCCCGTTCAGCGCCCTGGTCACGCCAGCAATCCCCTTCGGCATGTCGGAGCACCACATGTCCCTTGGTGGCACGCTGACCCTGAACTACGCGGCCATGTCCGCGGTGGTCGGTTGTGTGGTGCGATCAGTAGCCCGGCATGGTTTCCGTCGCATCTTTGTGATGAACGGCCACGGTGGCAACATCGCGGCACTGGAAACAATCATCACTGAGCTGACAGTGGAATTGCAACTACCCTTGGCGGCGGGTACTTATTGGCACATTGCCGAGGCCTCGATCGCCGACATTCTCACGCAACAAGAGGGTGTGCTGCACGCCTGTGAGGCCGAGACCTCCATGCTACAGGCACTCTCACCCGAGACGGTCAAGCCTCTCAAAAAAACATTCCGGACGCCCCCGGTACCAGGTCTCTCGGCGATCCCTGGAGTCAATCCAGGCATTTACCGCTGGCAGCAACTCAGCACTCGTTCGCACCAGGGGCTGATCGGTGAAGCTTGGGCCGCCAGTCCTGACAAGGGCCACCGGCTGCTGCAAGCTATCGCCAACGATGTGGCCCAGGCTCTCTCCGTGCCGGCCCTTTGGGATGCCCCCATTTAGACCATGAAGAAATTACTATGAGTACAACGGTATTTAGCGATATTGACTGGGACCGGAACGGCAAGCAGGTGGGTACGCTTTACCTGCCCCACTCTCCCGATGACGATGCCTGGGGTGTTATCCCCTTCCCCGCCGCGTCGATCAAAAACGGGCAGGGCCCTGTGGTGGTGGTGTCAGGCGCCGTCCATGGCGATGAGTATGAAGGGCCGATCGTCATCGCCGAGTTGATGCGCCAAATCCAGGCGAGTGAGGTGGTTGGCCAATTGATTTTGCTGCCCACGTTCAATGCTCCAGCCCTAAAAGCCGGTCGCCGCACCTCGCCGATCGACCACCTCAACCTAAACCGTGTCTTCCCCGGAGACGATCACGGCTTGCCGACGCAGCAAATTGCTCGGTATGTGACTGACCAGATACTTAGCCGCGCTGATTTTTACTTGGACCTTCACGCCGGGGGGCGCACGCTATTCATTCAGCCCAGTGCCCATGTAGTTATGGCAGACGGTATGCCGCCAGACCTCATCGAAGCCAACGCCCGCTTAGCCGAGGTATTCGGGGTTGGCATCACAGTACAAACCAGCAATATGGGTGACTACCGCACTGCGGCCGGCTATGCCACGTTGAAAGGCATCCCCACACTGGCGGCTGAAATGGGAATGGGTGGTTGGGTCACTAGCGACTCTGTTCGAGCTACTCGCGAAGCAACGCACAGATTGCTCAAGCACACCGGTGTGTTGCCTCACATCGCCACCATGCCCGGTGAGAAGACGCGCTGGACGCGTATCAATGGCGGGAAAGCCTATGTGTTTGCCCCGATGGATGGTTATTTCGAGCGCCGCTTCAAACTGGGCGATCGTATAGATGCGGGTCAAGTGGCTGGTCTGATGCACAACCTTACCCGTCCCAGTCTGGAGCCTGAGCCGGTGTTCTTCCAGTCAAGTGGCGTGCTTTATGCGCACGGCCTCATCGGTCATGTGCGTGCGGGGCAGAACTTGGCGGTGTTGGTTGAGGACGTACCTGAACCCGTTTAAACGTGCGGATGTCTAAATTTGATCCATAACTTAGGAGAAATTCATGCTAACGGTTGTCTGTGAAAAGCCAAACAAGTTACTCGCCCAGAACCGCGACATTCCAACTCTTGGTCCAGATCAAGTACTGCTGCGTGTCAAGCGCGTAGGCGTCTGCGGAACCGATCTGCACATTTTTGCTGGCAATCAACCCTACCTCCAATATCCAAGGGTCATGGGCCACGAGTTGTCTGGAATTGTTGAGCAGGCGCCAAGTGGAAGTCACTTGGCAGCTGGCGATACGGTTTATGTCATGCCTTACATCTCTTGCGGGACATGTATAGCTTGCCGTCAGGGAAAGACCAATTGCTGCGTCAACATTCAGGTTCTGGGCGTACACCGCGACGGCGCGTTCACCGAATATCTCAGTCTGCCTCAGAGGTTCGTCCACAAGGCTGAGGGCGTTACCTTGGATCAAGCCGCAATGGTTGAATTCCTTGCGATAGGTGCCCATGCGGTACGTCGCTCCAAAGTACAGCAGGGGCAGCGTGTCTTGGTGGTCGGCGCAGGTCCAATCGGCATGGCCGCGATGATTTTCGCCAAGATGCGGGGTGCCACTGTCACGACATTGGACGGACGTCTAGATCGACTGTCGTTTTGCACCATGCATCTCGGTGTGAATGCTGCAGTGCAGTTAGGCCCTGATGACGAGAAGCAACTCTCGCAATGTACTGATAACGAGTTCTTCGACGTGGTGTTCGACGCCACAGGTAACCCTAAAGCCATGGAGCGTGGCTTCA
>JBJOJH010000156.1:0-5196 GCA_046046715.1 Pseudomonadota bacterium
CTTGCCGCCTCAACCGCCGCATTGAGTGCCAGGATATTGGTCTGAAACGCAATGGAATCGATGAGCCCGATGATGTCGCTGATTTTCCGGCTGGCACCTGCAATCTCATGCATGCTGGACACGGCCTGGCTCACCACGGCCCCACCCTGTTCAGCCAGGGCAGAGGCGGAACCGGACAATTGGTAGGCCATCTGGGCTGATCCAGCCGTTTGCTGGACGTGGCCAGTCAGGTCAGAAAGGGAGCTAACGGTGTCTTGCACACTGCTGGCGGTCTGCTCAGTGCGATGCGACAGGTCTTGATTGCCCGACGCGATTTCCTGGCTCGCCAGTGCCACGCTCTCGCTGGCATCTCTCACCTGCGAGACCAGCGTACCCAGACCATCCTGCATCTCGCGAAGGGCGCGCTGCAGGTCGGCAACTTCATCGCGGCCCTGAACCTCACTGCGCTGGGACAAATCGCCTCCAGCCATGGCACGGGCGGCCTGCCGGACCTGCTCCAGTGGTGCACAGATCGAGTTCATGTTCAAGATGGTGAGGGGCACCACCACCACCACGGCCAGCACCAGTGCCAGCATGAACATCAGCCGCGTGGCGTGGGCAGCATCAGCTTGAGCCTGTATCGCGCTGTCCACCTCTTTTTGGAGGATGGCCTCAACCTGGCGAATCAGTTCCTCAGCGGCAACTGCTTCAGCAATGGCCTTTTGCGACAAGCGATTGGCTGTGGTCGCAGACTCATAACCACTGCTCATCAGCTGCCTGGCCGAGGGTTCAAAGGCCTGTGCATAAACCTTAAGGCGGGCAGCGAGATCCCGTACGACCGGATTGTCTGCATCGTCCTCGCCCTCCAGGAACTGACGACTCAGCTGGTCGGCCTGTTCCAAAAAGCCCTTCCATCGTCCGTAGGCCTTTTCGACCTCATGCGGGCGCTCGTACTCGATGATCATGTCTTTTTCGCTCTGACGAACTTGCCCCAGGACTGACCGCAACTGGGACAGATGCTGCACTTCGGCAAAAGACCCATGGATGAAGACATCAGTCATCGACTGAATGCGCGCCATGCCCCAAAGGCCACCGGCACCCAGCAAACCCAACAGGAAGAGCACCATGCCTATAGCGCCCAACATTCGCAGGCGTATCGTGAACAATCTCATCAAACCCATCGCGTTCATGCCCAAGTACCCTTTTTATGATTTGACCAGGCCATTGAGCCCTGGCTCAGCGTGCATGGCCTTGAGGCCGGTGTGGCGATCCTGAGACAGTGCCGCCTGCTTCCATGCCTGGGAAGCCGCATCTACGTCGCCCTGCGCCTGCGCCATTTCGGCCAGCAAAACCCAGGCGCTGCGTTGAAGTTCGGCCTGCAACAACCTGGGAAGCGCGGCACGCAGCATTTGTGCCGACTTGCCCCACAACTGCAAATGATGGCAGACCACCCCAGCCAGATACTGAAACAGCACCTGCCGCGCCTGCAGTCTCTGTGCGGACTCCACTCGCTCCAGCCAGTCGGTGCCGGGCTTTCCACCCTCGGCATCAAAACTGAGTTTTAAAACCTGCACCAGGCTCAGTTGCTGGGAATCCGTCAGGGCATGTGGGTCTCGCACGATGCGATCCCACAGCGGCAACACCCACTCACGGGCCAGTGCAGGACTGCCGCCCAGGGTCATCAAACGCCGGGCAGCTGCGCAGGCGACTTCAGGCAACTGCCGCTCAAACTCATCCAATTTTTGCCACACCGACATCAGCTGGGGGCCATCATGCGTGGCTGCAATCCATTCAAGGGCCAGGCTGCGCAACACACCTTGAGACGCCGTTTCAGAAAAGGCACGGTGCTTGGACAACAGGCGCGCCGTTTCCACGGCAAGCTCTGTTTTGCCCGCCAGACGCGCAGCCTCCAGCCGCAAGCGCAAAGCCAAGGTACGCCGAGCTACCCCTTGCGGCAACCCACCCAGCCAAGCCAAGGCTCCGTCAGCTTCACGGTCTGCAAGGGCCCACTGCGCAGCCCGCAACTGCAGCCCCTCCCGCAGCTCAGGCACATCACGAGCAGCCTCCATGGCCAAGCCGAAATGTCGTTCGCGCTCTGCCGTGTTCTGTACCGATTGGGCGCTTTGCGCGGCCAACAGGTGCGAAACCGCTCGCATGCGATCTGCATAAGTGAGACGTTCAGCGCCCAGGTCTGGTTGCACTTGCAATGAGAGCGCCTGTTCGGCAGATTTTTGTGCCCGCACATAACGACCGGCAGCCATCAGGGCCATGGCATCGAGCATGGCCGCCAGAATGCCTCGCTCCCGCTGCTGCAGACGCCAGCGCCGGGCCTGTGCCGGCATGGCAAACAAGGCTGACAAAGCCCTCAAGCCCAGGTGCAAGGTCACAAAAAAGGCCAGCAACACCAGCACCACCATATTGAGAGACAGATCCACCCGATAGGGCGGCCAGAACACGGTGATGGTGCCCTGGTTATTTCCCGCCATCAGGGCGGCAGCCACTGCCAGGGCAAAAAGCGAAAGAAACCAGATAGCACTGCGCATCAGACCACCGCCTAGCGACCGGCAGCGGCCGTCGCAAGCGCGGCCAGGGAATCGTCCACACGCGGCAGCTCCAGCGTTTTCATCTGGACCTGTATGGCCTGCAGCAGCGTTGCCGCCGCCAAGGTTTTGCGTGACTCGCTGTCGAAATAGCGACTAAGCACAACCGTTGCAGCGCCCAGGTCGGCGCGCGAAGCGTCAAGTTGCCGAGCCAGCAAGCCCAAGCGCGCATTGAGGAGCTTGAGCTTGAAGTTTTCGCGCAGGAAAAAAGACTGCTCGGGTGACAGCAGCACCGCCTCGGGCGAGTCGATACGGCTGACACGCACCAGCTTGCTGGCTTCCTGACCCACGATGCTCAGCGCCTGACGCCACCAAGTCGGCGTGACAACCTCTGCCGAAGCGGGTGTCGCACCTGCCAGGGATTGCACAGAGGCCACGGCGTTGGCCAAGGGCAGGTCATCCACCATCCGGACCAATTCATCCAGTTTGACCAGTAGCGCAGGTGTGTCTGACAAGGTCGTCGCCTTGATACGGGCCACATCACGCGCCAGTGCCCTCTGTATAGGCGTCAGTCGGGGCTGAGCAGCCCGATTGATGCGCTGCTCGGCAGTGGTGAGTGCCGCCAGCAAGGGCTGCACGCTGCCAGTCAGCTGCGCCTGCTGTTGAGCCAGGCGGATCGCCGACTCAATGTCAACCACCAAATTTTCGTCGCGCGATCGGGACAGACTTTGCATCAGCTCCTCGAGCTGCGTCCGCTGCAATGTAACCTCACTCAAGCGCGCCTCAGTGATGGCAAGACGGGCGGAAGACTCCTGCGCCAGCGCCAGCGCCTCACGCGCCACTGCACGGGCTTCGACCGATTGAGCGCCCGCGTCCGCGCTCTGGCGAGCCAGCTGTTCCTGTATGGAACCCAGGCGCATCCATAGCTGAACAACCGCTAGCAGCGCTATCAGCGAGACCAGGGCAATCAGGCGCGGCCATAGCGCGGATTTCCCTGTCACTGCAGCCGTGCCACCGGAGGGCAGACCGCCCGACTCAGCGGAAGAAGACGGAGGTGTGTCTGTGGTTGAGCCGGTCGTCATGCGAAGGATTCTATCGACGCCATCAGCTCATTCAGGACCGGGCGCGCCAGCTTGACCGCACCGAATCCGGTCTGTCTGGCTGCCTTCTCAATTCGCGGGTGACTGGCAACGGCGCGCGCCATCGACCAGTCTTGCCCGGGCAATATCTGCCGTAAATTCTGCAGGGCTTGAGAACTGCTGAACAGCCAGACCGATCCGTCTGTTGCAGCCTGTCGGGCCAGCGCCAGCTGGGCTGGACTCAGAGTTGGCAAAGCCCTGATGTAGCTCACCACAAAATCCACTTCGACCTGTGCCGCCCGCAACTGCTGTGCCAGCCAGTCCCGACCCGCACCCGTGCCCGTGCCCGCACCCAGGCTACCCGACACATCAGCCGAACCGGGTAGAGCGTCGTCACCACGCACGATCAAGACGCGGGCATCCGATCGGAGTCCGGAGCTGACCACATGCCATAACGCTTCGGAATCAAACTGCCCGGCCTCTGTAGGTGGAGCATCAATATGCTCGGGCGCCACGCCAGCTGCCAGCAGGGCGCGTCGGGTGCCCGGGCCTGTCGCCCAGCATCGAACCGACCCGGTGCCATTACCATCACCATTAACCAACAATGAGGGGGCATAGTCTGGCCGAGCAGCCCAGAAACCTTCCACGGCCGCCGAGCTGACGAACATCAGAGCCTGATAGGACGTGGCTGTGTTCTGCAGGGCTTGCCAGGCCGATGTCAAAGGTGCTTGATCTGGAGCAGCATCCAGATCGATCAAGGGCAACGCGTGTGCATCCCAGCCACGGGCCTGTAGCGCATGTAACCAGGCCTGGCCCTCACGCAAGGGACGCGTGACGATGACCCGGGTCATGCGTGGCAACACCCATTCAACGGCACAGACGCAATACCGCTCAGGCCACCGGTTTGCTGCCGATGGCACCGCCGGCGTACAGCTGGGCCGCCACAGCTTGACCCAAGGCCGCCGCCTGGTCCAGCCCACTCAAAGCCTGGTCCGCATGAGCACGCACCAGGGGCGCAAACACCGCGGGTTCCTGCGTGGCGGTATCCAGCGTCTCGGGCAAATCGCCCCAAGCGGCTTGCAAATCCAGTTTTTGCTCAATCCAAACAGCATGTGCAGCCAGCGGCATGGAGCAGCTGCCTCCCATGGCACGGCTCACGGCACGCTCGGCAGCGACGGCGGTCCAGGTCGGCACATGACAGAGCGGTTCCAAAACGGCCATCAAATCTTCGCGATCCGATCGGATTTCGATCCCCAAGGCGCCCTGCCCCGCAGCCGGCAACATCTCGTCGGTCGGGAATAAGTAACGTATACGTGCTGCAAGACCCAGGCGCTTCAAACCAGCCGCGGCCAGCACAATCGCGTCAAACTGGCCATCGTCCAGCTTGCGCAAGCGGGTGTCCAGGTTGCCGCGCAGCGGCTCGATACGCACATCCGAGCGGCCGGCAGCTTGCAACAAGGCACGCAGCAACACCACACGACGCAGGCTGGAGGTGCCCACCACACCACCTTGGGGCAGGTCACGCCAGTGCGCGCACCGATTTGACACCCAGGCATCGCGGGGGTCTTCGCGCTCCATCACACAGGCCAGGCTGAAAC
>JBJOJH010000157.1:0-3950 GCA_046046715.1 Pseudomonadota bacterium
ACAACCTGTTTCCGCACCTGACAGTGGAGCGCAACATCACCTTGGGCCCCATGATCGTCAAGGGCGTGCCGGGTGCTGAGGCAGCCGCCTTGGCACGTGTGGCGCTGCGCAAGGTTGGCCTTGAACAGAAGATCACCGCTTATGCCGATGAACTTTCAGGTGGACAGCAGCAGCGGGTGGCCATTGCGCGATCTTTGGCCATGGCACCGAACCTGATGCTGTTCGATGAAATCACATCAGCGCTCGACCCGGAATTGGTGGGCGAGGTTCTGCTGGTGCTGGAGGAAATGGCAAGTGAAGGTATGACCATGTTGCTGGTTACCCACGAAATGAATTTCGCGCGCCGTGTGGCGAATCGGGTTGTTTTCATGCACCACGGTAAGGTCTGGGAGCAAGGGCCAGCCAAAGAATTTTTTGCTAATCCGAAGACTCCGGAATTAGAGAGCTTTCTCAGTGCAGTGTTGCACTGATTAGCTAGAGGAATTTTGTCGTTACTTCCGGGCAAAGTCGTCCTGCCAAATTGGTTGGGTGAATAAATAGGAAGGCTTTTTGGTATCAATTAGGAGATAGTGATGATGAAAAAATTCACACGCCATATAGCCGTCGCCTTGCTTTCGCTTGGCCTTGTCAGCAATGCAATGGCCGATCGTTTTCAGGAAATCTTGACCGCCGGTGTCATTCGAATTGGTGTGCCAGTGGATGTGCCGCCCTTTGGCACTCAGAATGCTAACCGTGAAGCAGAAGGCTATGACATTGATGTTGCCAATATGGTGGCCAAAGCCTTGGGCGTGAAAGCCGAACTTGTACAACTCACTGGCGCCAATCGCTTGCCTTTCTTGCTTACCGACAAAGTTGATGTGGTGATCTCCATCATGGGTCTGACACCTGAGCGCGCCAAGCAGATCATGTTCAGCGCACCCTATGCCAACACATCACTGGCGGTGTATGGCCCAAAAAATATTGTAGTCAAGTCGGCCAGTGATCTCGGTAAGTTCAATGTTGCAGCAGCCAAAGGCACTGCCCAGGAGATGGCCCTTTCCGCCGCCAATCCCAAAGCAAACATTATGCGTACGGAAGATGACGCCACTGCCATTTCGGCATACGTCACAGGCAAGGCCCAACTTTTCGCCTCCAACAGTGTGGTAGTCCCTGCACTGGCCAAAATGAATCCGAAAAAAGAGTTTGATCTCAAGTTCAACATTCGAAACAGCCCGGCTCACATGGGTGTAAAAATGGGTGAGCACAACTTAGTGCGGTGGCTCGATTCTTTTGTGTATTTCAATACCCAGAATGGAGAGTTGGAAAAGCTGCACCAGAAATGGCTATATCGGAAGATGGACCCCATGGGATCCCTGTGAAAAAAAACCATCGGCCAAGTGAAGTCCGATGGGACCGGATGACTGCTCCAGACTTGGTGCGCGCAGCGAGCATGAAGACTGTGGTGATAGTCCCGCTGGGCGCTACTGAGCAGCATGGTTCCCACCTGCCAACCCAGGTCGACTGGCGACTCGCCTACGAGATTTCTAAGCGGGCAGCGCAACAAATGCGCTGCCCGTTCAGCGCCCTGGTCACGCCAGCAATTCCCTTCGGCATGTCGGAGCACCACATGTCTCTTGGTGGCACGCTGACCCTGAACTACTCGGCCATGGCCGCGGTGGTTGGCTGTGTGGTGCGATCAGTAGCCAGGCATGGTTTTCGTCGCATTTTTGTCATGAACGGACACGGTGGCAACATTGCGGCACTGGAAACGATCATCACTGAGCTGACAGTGGAGCTGCAACTACCCTTGGCTGCAGGTACTTACTGGCAAATTGCAGAGGCCTCGATCGCGGACATTCTCACGCACCAGGAGCGTGTGCTGCACGCTTGTGAGGCCGAGACCTCCATGCTACAGGCACTCTCACCCGAGACGGTCAAGCCTCTCAAAAAAAAATTCCGGTCGCCCTTGGTGCCAGGTCTCTCAGCGATCCCTGGAGTCAATCCAGGCATTTACCGCTGGCAGCAACTCGGCACTCGTTCGCGCCAGGGGCTGATTGGTGAAGCTTGGGCCGCCAGTCCTGACAAGGGCCACCGGCTGCTGCAAGCTATCGCCAAAGATGTAGCCCAGGCCCTCTCCGTGCCGGCCCTTTGGGATGCACCCATTTAGACCATGAAGAACTTAATATGAGCACAACGGTATTCAGCGATATTGACTGGGAGCGGGACGGCAAGCAGGTGGGTACGATTTACCTGCCCCACTCGCCAGATGACGATGCCTGGGGTGTTATCCCTTTCCCCGCCGCGTCCATGAAAAACGGGCAGGGCCCAGTGGTGGTGGTGTCAGGCGCCGTCCATGGAGATGAGTATGAAGGGCCGATCGTCATCGCCGAGTTGATGCGCCAGATTCAGGCGAGTGAGGTAGCTGGCCAATTGATTTTGCTGCCCACTTTCAATGCACCAGCCCTAAAAGCCGGTCGCCGCACCTCGCCTATCGACCACCTCAACCTTAACCGAGTCTTCCCAGGAGACGATCACGGTTTGCCGACGCAGCAAATTGCTCGCTATGTGACTGACCACATACTTAGCCGCGCTGATTTTTACTTGGACCTTCACGCCGGGGGGCGGACGCTTTTTATTCAGCCCAGTGCTCATGTGGTTATGGCCGACGATATGCCGCCAGACCTCATCGAAGCCAACGCCCGCCTAGCCGAGGTATTCGGGGTTGGCATCACAGTACAAACTAGCAACATGGGTGACTACCGCACTGCGGCCGGTTATGCCACGTTGAAAGGTATCCCCACATTGGCGGCTGAAATGGGAATGGGTGGCTGGGTCACTAGAGACTCTGTACAAGCTACTCGCGAAGCCACGCACAGGGTTCTCAAGCACACCGGTGTGTTGCCACACATCGCCACCAGGCCCGGTGAGAAGACACGCTGGACGCGTATCAATGGCGGAAAAGCCTATGTATTTGCCCCGATGGATGGTTATTTCGAGCGCTGCTTCAAACTGGGAGATCGTATAGAGGTGGGTCAAGTTGCTGGTCTAATGCACGCCCTTACTCGTCCCAGTCTGGAGCCAGAGCCAGTGTTCTTCCAGTCAAGTGGCATGCTTTATGCGCACGGTCTCAATGGTCATGTGCGTGCGGGGCAGAACTTGGCAGTGTTGGTTGAGGATGTACATGAACCCATTTGAACGTGTTGATGTCTAAATTTGATCAATTACTTAGGAGAAATTCATGCTAACGGTTGTCTGTGAAACGCCAAACAAGTTAATCGCCCAGAACCGGGACATTCCAACTCGTAGCCCAGATCAAGTCCTGCTGCGTGTGAAGCGCGTAGGCGTCTGCGGAACCGACCTGCACATTTTTACTGGCAATCAACCATACCTCCAATATCCAAGGGTCATGGGCCACGAGTTGTCTGGAATTGTTGAGCAGGCTCCAAGTGGAAGTCATTTAGCAGCTGGCGATACGGTTTATGTCATGCCTTACATCTCCTGCGGGACATGCATAGCTTGCCGTCAGGGAAAGACCAATTGCTGCGTCAACATTCAGGTTCTGGGCGTACACCGCGACGGTGCGTTCACCGAATATCTCAGTCTGCCACAGAGGTTCGTCCACAAGGCTGAGGGCGTTACCTTGGATCAGGCAGCAATGGTTGAATTCCTTGCGATAGGTGCCCATGCGGTACGTCGTTCCAACGTACTGCAGGGGCAGCGTGTCTTGGTGGTCGGCGCAGGTCCAATCGGCATGGCCGCGATGATTTTCGCAAAGATGCGGGGTGCCACTGTCACGACATTGGACGGACGTCTAGATCGACTGTCGTTTTGCACCATGCATCTTGGCGTTAATGCTGCAGTGCAGTTAGGCCCTGATGACGAGAAGCAACTCTCGCAATGTACTGATAACGAGTTCTTCGACGTGGTGTTCGACGCCACAGGTAACCCTAAAGCCATGGAGCGTGGCTTCA
>JBJOJH010000158.1:0-15655 GCA_046046715.1 Pseudomonadota bacterium
GCCACAGCAGCTACAACCGCCACCTCGGGTGAACCTTCGGCCGCCGGCAGGGACTGCGCGGTCTGGCGGAAATTCTCCACAAACTGCGCGAGCAGCATGTCGGAGACTTGCACCATCAGGCGCCCACCAAACTGGGCAAATTTCCCGTTCACGATCACCGCGGCCTGCCCGTTGAGCACACAGTGCGCCGGGTTGGCCGGGTCTGGCACGATGACGGCGGTCAGGTCCATGGAGGCAGACGAGCCGCCCTTGTCTGCACCTTTGCCACGCATCACCATCTTGCGCTCAGCGGCGCTGGACTCCAGCACATCAACCGTGCCGCCGAACTGGGCCACGGCTGGCCCGACCTTCACTTTGACCGCGCCCTTGTAGGACGTGTCCGACAGCTGCTCGGTGATTTCGGCTCCGGGCATGCAACCGGCCACCGCCTTCAGGTCGGTGAGCAGAGCCCAGGCCCGTGCGGGATCCACATCGAGCGGATACTGTTTGTCGAGTTTGACTTCCATGAGAACTCCAATTTACAGGGCTGCGCCGTGCTCGCGCAGCGCCTTCCAGGTACGGAAAGCGTTGTGGGGCATGTCCAGGTGGGTCACACCCAGATGGGAAAAGGCATCGACCACCGCAGACGTGAAGGTGGGAATGGAGCCGACGTGGGGCGACTCGGCTACGCCCTTGGCACCAATGGGGTGATGGGGGCTGGGGGTCACGGTGAAGTCAGTTTCCCACTTGGGTGTTTCAACGGCGGTGGGCAGGAAGTAGTCCATCAGCGTGTTGCCCAGCAGGTTGCCTTGGGCATCGAACGGCATTTGCTGACCCATGGCCACGGCAAAACCTTCGGTCAAGCCGCCGTGGATCTGGCCTTCAATGATCATGGGGTTGATGCGGGTACCGCAGTCGTCCAGCGCATAGAAGCGACGGATCTTGGTTTCGCCGGTGGCGCGGTCGATATCCACCACACACAGGTAAATGCCGAAGGGGAAAGTGAAGTTGGGCGGATCGTAGTAATGCACGGCTTCCAGGCCAGGCTCCAGGCCAGCCGGTGGCTGGTGGTAGGCCTGCCAAGCCACGTCTGCCATGGTCTTGAACTTGCTGTCATCGCCTTTGACCTTGAAACGATCGACTTCCCAGTCGAGGTCGTTTTCATTGACTTCGAGCATGTGGGCGGCAATCTTGCGCGCCTTCGCGTGGATCTTGCGGGCAGCCAAGGCAATGGCCGCACCGGCCACGGGTGTGGAGCGCGAACCGTAAGTGCCAAGACCGTAAGGCGCGGTCGAGGTATCGCCTTCTTCCACCTGAATCACTTCAGACGGAATGCCCAGCTCGGTAGCGATGATCTGCGCATAGGTGGTCTGGTGACCTTGACCTTGCGTGATCGTGCCCATGCGGGCGATGGCGCTGCCGGTGGGGTGGATGCGGATTTCGCACGAGTCGAACATGCCCACACCCAGGATGTCGCACATCTTGCTGGGGCCGGCGCCTACCACTTCGGTGAAGGTGACCAGCCCAATGCCCATCAAGGTGGGGCTGTTGGGGTCGGCGCGTTTGGCGGCTTGCTCAGCGCGCAAGGCTTTGTAGTTGACCGCTTCCAGCACCTTGTCCAGGGCGGTGTGGTAGTCGCCCGAGTCGTACTCAAAACCAAAGGCGCTGGTGTACGGAAACTGTTCCTTCTTCACAAAATTCTTGGCGCGGATCTCGGCCTTGTCCATGCCCAGCTTTTGCGCCAGCACATCGACCATGCGCTCGATCAGGTACACCGCTTCGGTCACGCGGAAGGAGCAGCGGTAGGCCACGCCACCGGGGGCCTTGTTGGTGTAGACACCCTTGACGCTGGCGTGTGCCGCCGGAATGTCGTAGCTGCCCGACACGATGTGGAACATGCCAGCCGGGAACTTGGTCGGATCGGCACAGGCGTCAAAGGCGCCATGGTCGGCGATCACATTGACACGCAGGCCCGTGATCTTGCCGTCGGCCGTGGCGGCCAGTTCGCCGTCCATGTGGTAGTCGCGGGCAAAGGCGGTGGTGGAAATGTTCTCGATACGGTCCTCGACCCATTTCACTGGCCGACCCAGGACGATGCTGGAGACGATGGCACACACATAGCCGGGGTAGATGCCGACCTTGTTCCCAAAGCCGCCGCCGATGTCAGGGCTGACGATGCGCACCTTGGATTCGGGAATGCCTGAAAGCATGGACACCACGGTACGTACCACGTGGGGCGCCTGCGAGGTGATGTAAGTGGTCAGGTCGCCCTTGATGGGGTCAAACGAGGCGACGCAGCCACAGGTCTCCAGCGGGCAGGGGTGCACCCGGGGGTAGTACATGTGCTGCGACACGGTGACTTCCGCCGAATCAAACGCTGCGTCGGCTGCGGCCTTGTCACCAGCGTCCCAGGTGAAGATGTGATTGTGGTGGTCGCGCTTACCGTGGGCACCGCTGGTTTTGCCAGCCAGGTCTTCGCGCAACACGGGGGCATCGGGCTTGAGCGCGTCATAGGGGCTCATCACCACGGGCAGCTCTTCGTATTCGACCTCCACCGCTTCAACGGCATCGGCAGCGATGTAGCGGTCGTCTGCGATCACGATGGCGACTTCCTGCATCTGGAAGTGCACTTTTTCATCGGCCAGCACTGCAGCCACGTCACCAGCCAGCGTCGGCATCCAGTGCAGCTTCAGGGGTTTGAGGTCGTCGGCCGTCAGAACGGCATGCACACCGGGCATGGCCAGTGCAGCTTCCTTGTGAATTTTCTTGATGCGGCCATGGGCAATCGGCGAACGGACGATGTCCATGTGCAGCATGCCTGGCATCTTGATGTCGTCAACATAGTTGCCCTTGCCCTGGATAAAGCGGGCGTCTTCTTTGCGCAGGCGCGATTGGCCCATGCCGGCCAAGGCCAGTTCGCGGGCTTCGGCGGTTTGTACGGGTGCGTTCATATGAAGTCTCCGAAAGGTTGGGGGGCGGCAATCAGGCTGCGACGGCAGCGGTTTCAGCCAGCTTGCGGGCGGCGTACTGCACCGCCTTGACGATGTTCTGGTAACCGGTGCAACGGCAGAGGTTGCCGCTCATGCCCATTCGTATCTCGTCTTCGCTGGGGTTGGGGTTCTCTTGCAGAAAGCGATAGGCGCGCAGCAGCATGCCGGGGGTGCAGAAACCGCACTGCAAGCCGTGCTCTTTGTAGAAGCCCTCTTGCACCGCGTGAAGCACCGGCCCCTTGGCCAGGCCTTCGACCGTCAGCACCTCGGAGCCATCGCACTGCACCGCCAGGTGGGTACATGACTTGACCGACTGGCCGTCCACATCCACCGTGCAAGCACCGCAGTGACTGGTTTCGCAGCCAATGTGGGCGCCAGTCAGGTTGAGCTCCTCACGCAGAAAGTGAATCAGCAAGGTGCGGGGCTCGACTGCTTTTTCCTGGGCGCGCCCGTTGACATTGACGCTGATGAGTTTTTTTGCCATCTGTGTATCTCCTGATTGATGAGCGCTTACTGGGCACGCGACCAGGCTTTGGCCAGGGCGCGCTTCACCATTTGTCCGGCCATGGCGGTTTTGTATTCAACGTCGCCGCGCAGGTCTTCGGCCGGATCGCAGATGGCCACAGCAGCATTCGCCGCGGCTTGCATCGTTGCAGCCGTGAGTGCCTGGTTCAGAATGGCGGCCTCGGCGGCCTCGGCCCGCAAGGCAGTGGGAGCCACATTGGTCAAGGTGATACGGGCGTGGGTGACCACACCCCCTTGCTGGCGTAGCACCACGGCACATCCGGCAGTGGCCCAGTCGCCAGTCTTGCGCTTGAGTTTTTCGTAGGCATAGCCCGTACCTTGAGCGAAGGCAGGCACGCGAATCTCGCAGAGCACTTCGTCTTCCTGCAGCAGGGTCATGTACGTGCCCAGGAAGAAACCGTCGGCGGCCACCGTGCGGCGCCCCGCCGGGCCCTCCAGCACAAATTGCGCTTCGACGGCAATCGACAACGCAGGGTGGTCGTTACCGGGGTCACCGTGGGCGATGTCTCCGCCGATAGTGCCGCGGTTACGCACCTGCGGGTCGGCAATCAATTTGGCGGCTTCGGACAGCAAGGGGAGCTTTTGCTGAACCACGCTGGAATTGATCAGCTCGTTCTCGGTGGTCATCGCCCCGATCACAACTGTTGCGCCGTCCTCACGGATGCCGCGCAGCTCGGGGATGCGGTTGATATCGATCAGATGGCCGGGCTCGGCAAAACGGAGCTTCATCATCGGCAGCAGGCTGTGCCCACCCGCCAACAGTTTGGCCTCGCTGCCATGCTGGCCCAAAAGGGCAATCGCCTCACCCACTGTTTTGGGGGCGTGGTACTCGAAACGCGGAGGAATCATGGAAAAGTCCTTTCTGGTTCAAATTTGTACCGACCAGTTTAGATAAAAAACCGAATGGTGCAAATAGCTCAAAAAGGTGACTTTGGCCTCAAACTGCCGCCAAGGCGCACGAAATGCGCAATTGGTGGCACGAACTGCACAAAACGGAGGAAAGTGGCGCAAAAACCTAGGGTAAGTCCTAATGCCAACCTAGGGTAAACACTGAGGCTCGGAGGGCCTCGCCCGAGCAGCTCAGCGTGCAGAACCCAGACCAAGAACGCGCCGCAACGCTGTGACTTCCGTGCGTGACACCGGCACCAGCGGGTGATCACCGCCCTTGAAACGCACCAGGGTCTTGCCCGCCTCACGCTCTAGCGCAGCAATCGCGTGAACGTGAACGAGAAAGCGACGATGCACCCGCATGAACATGGCCGGGTCCAGCCGGGCCGACAAGTCGCCGATGCTCAGGTTCGAAAAATGAAAACCTTCCGCAGTGCGCACCCGGGTGTAATGCGCTTCAGACTCCAGAAAAAGCACGCTGCCGGCTTCAATGAAGACGGTTTTGTGATTTGCCACGCAGGGAATACGCAGCAGACGCCGAACCGAGGGCTCGTCTACGCCCGGCAATGCCTGCAAGGGCGATGCCACCACCTGGGTGATGTCATAGAACACCAGAACAAAACCCGTCAGTGAAGCGGCCTCGTCTGCAAGACGGGTCACCTTGATGAGCAAGACCTGTTCTGGAATATTGATGATCATCGCCATGGGTGTGGCGTTGGCCACCGGGCAGCCCGAAGCCTGGTTAAGCAAAAAGCCGACCTTGTGCCGGGATCGCTCCGGGTGGAACGACAAAACCATTTTGTTGAGGGGCCGCTTTTCGTCTACCGGCAACATTCGCCTGGCAAAGTCGTTCATGGCGAGCACATTGCGCTCAGCATCGAGGTGGATCACACCAACGTCAAAGGCCTCGAACAACTGCAAAGCAGCGTGCTGAGGCGTTGAATCACTCATCTCAGGTCTCCGGGGCTGGCCGATGCTTAGCCGGCAGCTGCTTTACTGGCTCCTGAGACATTTAACCATCGGTCCGATGCCCCACAGGTGCGTAGGTCATTGCAGGCCTGGTGTGAGGCCCAAAAATGAGCCCCAAAAAGCCCTGGGTGGTGTCCATGCCCAGGCCGGATGGCTGTGTATCATGCTCTCGCGCCCAGCGCAGGTCGTGGTCCGCGAGACCACTAGCCATCCAAAATCGAATATCAACCAACCCCGACAGGAATCAACATGTGCCAAGTTTGCAATGAACAGATGGAATCGCGCCGCAACTTTTTATCCATGGCCGCTGTGGGTATAGGTGCCGGTCTGGGTTTGACTGCACCTGCCGCATTTGCCGCAGGCGGCGCCACCACCACTGTGACCGCAGACGAAGCACTTGCCAAACTCAAGGCAGGCAATCAGAAATTCGTCAAGGGGCCGGAGCTTTGCTCTGCTGAGCTGGCCCATCAGCGTGACCATGTCGCCAAAAGTCAGGCTCCCTGGGCAACCATCGTGTCCTGCGCGGACAGCCGCGTCCCGCCCGAACTGCTGTTCGGCGGCTTAGGCTTGGGCGAGTTGTTCGTGGCGCGCAACGCCGGCAATATGGTCGACACAGCCACCATGGGCACCATTGAATACGGCTCGGGTGTCTTGGGTGTGCCCTTGATCATCGTGCTGGGTCACGAGCGCTGCGGTGCCGTGGCAGCCGCCTGCGAAGTGGTGGAAAAGAAGACCAAGTTCCCTGGGTCGATCGGCCCCATGGTGGACGCCATCCTCCCTGCTGCTCAGGCGGTGGTGGGCAAGGCGGGCGACTTCGTCGACAACGCCGTTCGTGAAAGCGCCGTGCGTACCGCCAAAAAAATCGCCACCGAGAGTGCCATGATTGCCGAGCTGGTGAAAAAGGGCAAAGTCAAAGTAGTGGCTGCCCGCTACGACCTGGACGAAGGTCGGGTTGAATTTTTCAGCTGAGGTCGATCGGTACCAGGCCGGCCACCGGCCTGGTACCGAACTAACTCCACAGGTCCAGGGGCGGCTCGGTCACCACGGCCCGCAAAATGTCCGAGCGCGATACAAAGGCCTGGACACGCCCCTTATCGTCCACCACCGGCAGACCAGCCAAGCCGGTATCCAGTAACACTCTGGCCACCCGTCGAATGTCGGTTTCTGGCGCCACACAGGGCACAGGGGTGCGCATCGACAGGGTCACACTTTGGGCCAGCATGATTTGCCACAGCATAGTGCTGCCCTCATCAACAGGCAGGCGTTCGGAGGTGAACAGGTCCGAGCGGGACAGCATGCCCACCACCACGCCCGCAGCATCCACCACCGGCGCCTGACCCACACCATGCTGTTCCAGCACCCGCCAAGCCTGCAGGAGCGTACTGGCGTGATCTATCGTTGCTACTTGGCGACTCATCAAGTCGCTGACCTTCGACAGAGGGTGACGTTGCACCGTTGGATGCGCGGCGCTGGCGTAGGCTGCCAAGGCACTGCGGTGCGACTCATCCATGGGCCGGTGATGTGCTGAGGCCGCTGCTAGGGGCGCCGCGCGGGCGTCATCGCCCTCCCCCACCGCCTGCACTCCCTGAACGCGCGCCACCGGCGCAATCATGCCCAGGCGCGGCAGATGTTCCATGCGCCCCTGAAAAATCTGCCCTGTGGTGCCGTAAACCGAAAACATGGCCGCTGCTTATTTGGCCAGCGCCCGCAGGGCCAGCTTGATGCCTTCGCTCACGCCCACCTCTTTGGGCAACGCTTTCAGGGCAGCAGCAGCTTCCTTGTCGCTGTAGCCCAGTGCCAGCAGGGCTTGCAAGATGTCACCCTGGGTGTCGTTGGCAACAGTCAGGGAGCTGCCCAGCTCGCCACCGATCTTGCCCTTGAGCTCCAGCAGCAGACGTTCGGCCGTTTTTTTGCCAATGCCAGGCACCTTGATCAGGCGTCCGCCCTCTTGCAGGGTGACGGCCTGAGCCAGCTCGGTCACACTCATGCCCGACAGCACCGAGAGCGCCGTGCGCGGGCCCACACCCGAGATCTTGATCAGCTCCCGAAACGCCTCGCGCTCGGCGGAGGTTTCAAAACCATACAAGATCTGGGCATCTTCGCGCACCACAAAATGGGTAAGCAAGGTCACCCGCTCACGCAGCGCGGGCAGGTTATAAAAGGTGCTCATGGGCACCATCACCTCGTAGCCCACACCGTTGCAATCGATCAGGATCGTGGGTGGATTTTTATCGTCTAGCGTGCCGCTGAGTTTGCCGATCATGGGTTGCCTGTGGTCTTGCCTATCATTGGGCCCCCGACGGGCACCCTTTTTGGAATTATCAGCTTGATCATCAGACACCTGTTCTCCCCGCTCAACAATACGCGCCTGGCCCACTTGTGCGGCCCCATGGACGAGCACCTGCGCACCGTAGAGACCGCCTTGCAAGTCAAGATTGCCCACCGGCATGAGCAATTCAAGGTCGATGGGCCCAAGGCCCAGGCCAAACGGGGCATGGAGGTTCTGCAGGCGCTGTACGAACTGGCGGCCCGCCCGATAGACGCGGCCACGGTGCAACTGATGGTGGCGGGTGATGTGGCCATGGAGCCCACCGAGAGCCTGGCACTGCAAACCCGCCGCGGCGATGTACGTGGGCGCACGCCCAACCAGGCCACCTACCTGGACAACATTGCCAGCCACGACATCACCTTTGGCATCGGTCCGGCCGGCACGGGCAAAACCTATCTGGCGGTGGCCATGGCGGTCGACGCCCTGCAGCGTGCGGCAGTGCAGCGCATCGTGCTGACCCGGCCCGCCGTCGAGGCTGGCGAGCGGCTAGGCTTTTTGCCAGGCGATCTGACGCAAAAGGTTGACCCATATTTGCGCCCGCTCTATGACGCGCTATACGACCTGATGGGTTATGAGCAGGTACAAAAAGCCTTCGAGCGCAATGCCCTCGAAATTGCCCCGCTGGCCTTCATGCGCGGACGCACTCTGAACAATGCTTTCGTGATTTTGGACGAGGCGCAGAACACCACGCCCGAGCAGATGAAGATGTTTTTGACGCGCATTGGTTTTGGCTCCAAGGCCGTGGTCACCGGCGACGTCAGCCAGATCGATCTGCCCAAAACCCAGCTCAGCGGTCTGATCGATGCAGAACGTGTGCTCAAGCGGGTCAAAGGCATCGCCATTTGCCGCTTCACCAGTGCCGACGTGGTTCGCCACCCCTTGGTGGCCCGCATTGTGGATGCCTACGATGCGCCCCGAAGCACCCGCACAGCCACATGAAGAACACCATGCAACTTCAACAACTCAGTTTGTCCCTGCAATTTGGCAAGATCGAAGATGCAGCACTGCATCGCGCCGCACTGCCGCGCCACAAGGTGATCCGCTGGATACGCCACGCCTTGCAAAGCGACGCTGAAATCACCGTCCGCATTGTGGATGTCGACGAAGGCCAGGCGCTGAACCGCGACTACCGCCAAAAGGATTACGCCACCAACGTGCTGACCTTTGACTACACCCTGGAACCGGTGGTGACCGCCGACCTGGTGCTGTGCGCGCCCGTGGTGGCACGCGAGGCTGCCGAACAGAACAAGACCCTGGCCGAGCACTATGCCCACCTGCTGGTGCACGGCACCTTGCACGCCCAGGGCTGGGATCACGAGGAAGATGAGGATGCGCAGGTTATGGAACTGCGCGAGACCGACATCCTGGCCCGACTAGGCTTTGCCAACCCCTATGCCTGACGCACGGGCTACTTCACATCGGTGGATGTGCCGGCCTGCATTCGCAGTGGAATCGTGACCGGGCCATCGTTGATCAACTGCACCTTCATGTCAGCCGCAAACTGTCCTGCCTGCACCACTGGGTGTGCCGCTTGGGCTTGGCTCACGAAGTAATCGTACAGGCGTCGACCGTCGTCGGGAGCGGCAGCACCCTTGAAACTAGGCCGGTTGCCGCCCGAGGCATCAGCGGCCAAAGTGAACTGACTCACCACCAGCAGTCCACCGCATGCGCCTTGTCCGTCGAGGTCTTGCACGCTGCGGTTCATCTTGCCGGCTCCATCGCCAAAGATGCGCAGCTTGAGAATTTTGGCCAGCAGCTTGTCGGCCACCACCTCTGTGTCGCCCTGCTCGGCGCAAAGCAGCACTAACAGGCCGGCACCGATTTCACCGATGGTCTGGCCATCCACGCGCACGCGGGCTTCGCTGACCCGCTGCAACAAAGCCCGCATGGGAGACTCAGGCCAGAGTGACGCGCGCAAACTTGCGCTTGCCCACCTGCAACACGTAGGTGCCGGCTCCCAGCTTGAGGCCCTTGTCGCTCACCACGCTGGAGTCCACCCGAACCCCGCCGCCATCGATCAGGCGGTTGCCCTCGCCACTGGAGGCAGCCAAGCCGGCCATCTTGAGCAGAGCACCTATGCCAAGCGCAGCACCACCTTCGCCCAACGGCAATGTGAGCTCGGCAATCTCATCGGGTACACCGCCCTTGCTGCGGTTGATGAAATCTTGCTCGGCGGCATCAGCTGCCTGCAGACTGTGAAAGCGTGCCGTGATCTCCTTGGCCAGCATGACCTTGGCATCCTTGGGATTACGACCGTTAGCCACATCGGCCTTGAGGGCTGCAATCTCAACTTCGCTGCGGAAGGAGAGCAAGGTGAACCAACGCCACATCAGCACATCGCTGATGGACAGCACCTTGGCAAACATGGTGTTGGCGTCTTCGCTGATACCGATGTAGTTGTTCTTGCTCTTGGACATCTTGTCCACGCCATCCAGGCCTTCGAGCAAGGGCATGGTCAGGATGCACTGCGGCTCCTGACCGTATTCCTGCTGCAAATGGCGACCCATCAGCAGGTTGAACTTCTGATCGGTACCGCCCAGCTCCAGGTCGCTTTTGAGCGCAACCGAGTCGTAGCCCTGCATCAGCGGGTACAAAAACTCGTGCACGCTGATGGACTGGCCCGTGGTGAATCGCTTGTGAAAGTCGTCACGCTCCATCATGCGCGCCACCGTGTACTTGGCGGCCAGCTGAATCATGCCCATGGAGCCCAGGGGCAAACTCCACTCGCTGTTGTAACGAATTTCAGTTTTGGCGGGGTCCAGCACCAGGCTGGCCTGCTTGTAATAGGTTTCTGCGTTGACCTTGATCTGCTCGCTGGTCAGCGGCGGACGGGTGCTGTTGCGCCCAGACGGATCACCAATCAGACTGGTGAAATCACCAATCAGGAAGATGACGGTGTGGCCCAGATCCTGCAACTGGCGCATCTTGTTCAGCACCACGGTGTGTCCAATGTGGATGTCAGGAGCGGTGGGGTCCAGACCGAGCTTGATGCGCAGCGGCACGCCCGTGGCCTCGGAACGTGCCAGCTTCTTTACCCATTCCTCTTGGGGAATCAGCTCCTCGCAGCCACGCAAGGACACCGCCAGCGCCTCGCGAACACGGTCGGTGACGGGATGCTGGGGGGGCGTACTTGGGTTCATGACTAAGGGTTTTCCAGATGGCGCGCCCTGGGGCGCCCTTTATACTAGGCAGCTTGTTTTGGGGCCGCTTTTTCGCAAGCGACTCTGTGATTTTAATCGGCGCGATGTTGGCAAATGCCGCATTGCCGTTTGCCCAACTCGGCAACACGACACTTGGAACATTTGCCTTGATGCACGGATTGATAACTGCTGGTCATGAACTTTTGACGCTCACCCGTCGAGTCCTGCAGCAGCATCCCAAAAGAATTACCGCTGTGGTGGCTGCCCTGCTGTTGGGCGGTGGGGGTGGCGCTTTCGCTGTAGCCTCACTGGCTCCGGACGCGTCAGACATTCCCGTCCAGCAGATAGTTGAGTCTGTACAGGCCTTGCCTTTGCAAACCCAGGCCGACGCGCTGACTGACCATGCCTTTAGCCTGTATCGCTCAGAGATCACCCGATCATCAGACACCGCAGATTCCTTGCTGCGCCGGCTGGGCATCGATGATCCCGCAGCTGCGGCCTTTTTAAGATCTGACACCAATGTTCGCCAGGCCTTGTTGGGCCGCGCAGGGCGTAATGTTCGGGCCGAAGCCAGTGATAGCAATGCCCTGTTGCAACTCACGGCCCGCTGGACCGCAGATGACAGTGGGCAATTCAAGCGCTTGGTCATCGAACGAGCAGCCAACGGTGCATTCAGCTCACGTGTCGAACTTGCTCCTTTGCAGGCTTCCTCGCGCCTGGCCAGTGGCACGATCCAATCCTCGCTGTTTGCCGCCACTGACGACGCCGGTCTGCCCGACAGCATTGCGACCCAGATGGCTGAGATTTTTTCTGGTGACATCGACTTCCACCGCGCTTTGCGTAAAGGTGATCGCTTCTCGGTGGTTTACGAGGCCCTGGAAGGTGATGGCGAACCTCTGCGCACCGGCCGCGTGCTCAGTGCAGAATTTGTGAATGCCGGCAAAACCTACCAAGCCATGTGGTTTGACAACCCTGTAGCCTCTGGCAAGGGTGGCTACTACACACTGGATGGTCAAAGCCTGCGCCGCGCCTTTTTGGCCTCGCCCATGGAGTTCTCTCGGGTAACCAGCGGTTTCAAGATGCGCATGCATCCCATATTGGGTGTCATGAAAGCCCATCTGGGCACTGACTATGGCGCCCCAACCGGCACGCCTGTGCGCAGTGTGGGTGACGGGGTGGTCGATTTTGCGGGTTGGCAAAACGGCTTTGGTAACGTGGTTTTCATCAAACACAACGGCAACCAGACTACGGTCTATGCTCACCTAAGCAAGATCAATGTGCGCAAAGGGCAGTCCGTTTCACAAGGCACCCATATAGGTGCTGTAGGCTCCACAGGCTGGGCTACCGGCCCTCATTTGCACTTCGAGTTCCGGGTCAACGGCGTGCATCGCGATCCTATGACCATCGCGCGCCAAAGCGAGTCTGTGCCCGTTACAGCACAAGCCAAACCCGCCTTCAACGCTGCAGCCAGCTCTGCGCGCCAGCAATTGTTGGCTGCAGCCACCATGCGCGACGCCAGCGCGCAGTAAGACGCCCGTACAGACGGCTGTTGATGGCTGATTTGTATATCGGCCTGATGTCAGGCACCTCCCTAGACGGTGCCGACGGTGTAGTGGTCGAACTGCAGGATCACACCTGCAGGGTCCTTGCGCACAGCTACCTCCCTTTCTCACCTGCGCTGATGCAAGGCCTCCTGGCTTTGAACAGCCCCGGCCATGACGAGTTGCACCGGGCAGCGCGGTGCGCCAATCAAGTGGTCCTGACTTACGCGCAGGTGGTCGCCCGGCTTTTGGCGCAGCTGGATCTGAAGCCCGATCAAATTCGGGCCATTGGAGCCCATGGCCAGACCGTTCGCCACCATCCCCAAGCGCTACAAAGCGAGGCAGCAGACTGGTTTAATGGTCAGCCTACGCCCGGCTACACCTTGCAGCTCAACAACCCAGCCTTGCTAGCCGAAATGACGGGCATCACGGTGGTGGCAGATTTGCGCAGCAGGGATGTCGCTGCTGGTGGCCAGGGCGCGCCGCTGGTGCCGGCTTTTCATCAGGCCATGTTCGCGCAGCCTGAAGCTGCAATAGCCGTGCTCAATATCGGAGGCATTTCCAATGTCAGTCTGCTGGGGCCTACTTCGGCCTTCGAGCCTGTGGTCATGGGTTTCGATTGCGGGCCAGGCAACGTGCTCATGGACTTGTGGTGCCAACAAAATCTGGGTGTAGCCTATGACAAGAACGGTGCCTGGGCGGCCAGTGGGCAGGTCAACACGGCACTGCTGCACCAATTGATAGAAGAGCCCTACTTTGCCATGCCGGCCCCTAAAAGCACCGGCCGAGATCTGTTCAGTCCAGCCTGGCTGGAAGCTCAACTAGCCTGTCACTCACAGCTGCCCGCACAGGACGTACAGGCCACCCTGGCGATGCTGACAGCTCAATGCTGTGCGGATGGCCTCCGGACCTTTGACGGCTCAATCGACAAGATACTGGTCTGCGGCGGTGGTGCCTTGAACAGCCATCTGATGGCCCTGTTGCAAAAGGCTCTGCCCCTTGTAAAGGTGCTCACGACGGAATCTGCAGGTTTGCCACCCATGCAGGTCGAAGCTGCCGCATTTGCCTGGCTGGCGGCCAAAGCGATGAATGGCGAAACAGGAAATCTGCCTGTGATTACAGGTGCCCGAGGCACCCGAGTGCTGGGAGCCATTTATCCGGCTTGAAGGTCACCCCTAAAAATCAGGGGTGCACATTGGGCATGACTTCAGACTGAGAAGGATGAGCCACAACCGCAGGTCGTCGTGGCATTGGGGTTCTTGATCACGAACTGAGCACCCTGGAGATCTTCCTTGTAGTCGATCTCTGCACCCAGCAGGTATTGGTAGCTCATGGCATCGATCAGCAGGGACACACCGTTCTTGCTCATGGTGGTGTCGTCTTCGTTGGTGATCTCGTCGAAGGTGAAGCCATACTGGAAACCCGAGCAACCGCCGCCTTGCACAAACACACGCAGTTTCAGGTCAGGGTTGCCTTCTTCAGCAATCAAATCTGCCACCTTGGCAGCCGCGCTGTCGGTAAACACGATAGGGGCAGGCATCTCAGTCACAACGGTTTCAGCTACGGTCTGGGCAAGGGCGCTCATGGCTCACTCCAATAAATCAATGGCCTGAATAGTACAGTTATTCGCTCAGGAATTTCTTCACTGATTATTTGCCGCCAGTTTCAGTGTGGGTTTTTCTTCCCCAACCCCCTCCGGACGCAACAAGCCCGACACCAAGGCACCTTGGTGCATCTCCAGCGCAGCGTAGGCAAGATCCCCCTCGATGCGCGCCTTGGGCTGCAATTCCAGCAGCACGTTGGCATGTACGGGGCCGCACACTCGGCCATTCACGATGATGTGATCGGCCCTGACCATGCCCGTCACCGTTGCACTTTCCGAGATGACCAGCAGACTGGCTTGTCCCTCAAGTGCGAGTACGTCGCCGGTAATCTCGCCGTCCACGCGCAGGCCGTCGGTAAACCGGACCTGCCCCTGGATTTGGCTGCTCTCGGCAATCAGGCTCCTGATGGGTGGCTGCTTTTTCCTGTTGAACATGTGTGTCTCCTGCTTATGGCAACTTGACCGATTGGGTGGCCTTGATCTGCTCACCCTCCAAGACTTTCACGGTCAGTAATTTGATCACGGCTTGGGCTGGCACGGTCAGTACGCCTTGCAAACGCCCATACTGCGTAAAGGCGAGGGCCTTGGGTCCGTCTGGCAAGTCCATGTTCCAGGGCTTACCCTGCAGCTGCCCAGATACGCTCACTTCTAGGCGGCCATTGAAGTCTGACACCTTTTTGCCAGACTGCATCACCATCACTTGCCATTTCAACTGGGTCGGCTCCAAGCGCTCGGCCTGGAGGCCCCGGATGGCGACGCCCTGCGCACCGACCGCGGGAATCAACTGTTCGAAAAAACCCAGGTCATCACGCAAGGCCTGGTTATTCGCTTCGAGCTGGCGGTTTTGGGCCAGCAAACTCGTCTGCGCGGCCTTCTCGGCTGTCAGCAGGGTACTGGCAGTGTTGGCAATTGATTGGGCCTTGTCGCGTTCATCTTTGACCGCCTGCAATTCTTTCTGAAGCACTTGCATCTCGGTCTTGATGCGGGTGAGCTCTTCGGCTGCACCACCATCCAAACCGGCGATCTCCCGGCCAAACTCGAAGGCCCACAGTGCAATCGCGGCACAAAACCCAAAGACCAGTGCAGCCATCACCCAGCGCAAAGGCCAGGGCAAGGCGCTGCGCACCGCCATGCGCGGTGCACTGATGGTGAGGCGACGTCGAAGCAGGCGTAAGCGCATGAATCAATCCACTGCGAACAACAGAATATGGCACGAGCAAGCCAGAAACGACAAAACCGCCCGAAGGCGGTTTTGTGTTCGCATGCAACAACCAGAGATCTGGCTGGATGGGATCGCCGTACGCACCGCACGGGATCCGAGCCAATCGAAACCAGCAAGGAGTGTGCGGCGCAGCATGACGACCCTGTCGCCGCTGGCGATTAACGCTTGGAGAACTGCTTGCGACGGCGAGCACCGTGCAAACCGACCTTCTTACGTTCGACTTCACGCGCGTCACGCGTCACGAAGCCGGCTTTGCTCAGTTCCGGCTTGAGCGTTGCGTCGTAGTCGATCAGGGCACGGGTGATACCGTGACGCACTGCACCGGCCTGGCCGGACTCACCGCCGCCAGCCACGTTGACCATGACGTCAAACGTTTCTGCGTGGTTGGTCAGCAACAAAGGTTGCTTGCAGATCATGATCGAGGTTTGACGGCCAAAGAACTTAGAAATGTCCTTGCCATTCACAACGA
>JBJOJH010000159.1:0-3129 GCA_046046715.1 Pseudomonadota bacterium
TGACCAAATTTGTCTTCGTCACTGGCGGTGTGGTGTCTTCCCTGGGCAAGGGAATCGCCTCAGCCTCCCTCGCAGCGATACTGGAATCGCGGGGCCTCACAGTCACCCTCATCAAGCTGGACCCCTACCTCAACGTCGATCCCGGCACCATGTCACCGCTGCAACACGGCGAAGTGTTTGTGACGGACGACGGCGCTGAAACCGACCTCGACCTGGGCCACTATGAGCGATTCATCGAATCGCGCATGCGCAAGGCCAATAACTTCACCACCGGCCAGATCTACAAAAGCGTGCTCGACAAGGAACGCCGCGGTGACTACCTGGGCAAAACCGTGCAGGTCATCCCCCACGTCACCAACGAAATCCAGGAATTCGTAAAACGCGGTGCCCGCTACGGCGAAGCTGATGCAGTCGATGTGGCGATCGTCGAGATCGGCGGCACGGTGGGCGACATCGAATCACTGCCCTTCCTGGAGGCCGTACGACAGCTTAGTTTGCGTCTGGGCCCCAACCAGGCTGCTTTTGTGCACCTGACCTACGTGCCCTACATCGCAGCAGCTGGCGAGCTCAAGACCAAGCCCACCCAGCACACAGTGCAGAAGCTGCGTGAAATCGGTATTCAGCCGGACGCCCTTCTGTGCCGCGCCGACCGCACCATCCCCGACGATGAGCGGGAAAAAATTAGCCTGTTCACCAACGTGGCGCAGTGGGGTGTGATCTCCATGCCGGACGTAGACACCATCTACAAGGTGCCTCGCGTACTGCACGAACAAGGTCTGGATGGACTGATCTGCGACAAGTTGCGGCTCAACACACCACCGGCCAACCTCAAGCGCTGGGATGACCTGGTGTTTGAAACTGCACATCCCCGCCATGAAGTCAATATTGCCATGGTGGGCAAGTATGTGGACTTGAGCGACAGCTACAAATCGCTCAATGAGGCTTTGCGTCACGCTGGCATGAAAAACCATGCCCGAGTCACCATCAACTACATCGACTCGGAAACCATCACACCCGACAGCGTTGCCCAGCTCGCCAAATTTGACGCGGTGCTGGTGCCTGGTGGGTTTGGCAAACGCGGCATCGAAGGAAAAATCGGCGCCGCCCGTTTTGCCCGCGAAAGCAAGCTACCCTACCTGGGCATCTGCCTGGGCATGCAAGTGGCCACCATCGAATTCGCCCGCCATGTTGCAGGCCTCAAGGATGCCAACAGCACCGAGTTCGAACCCGACTGCGCCAATCCCGTGATCGCCCTGATCACCGAATGGAAGGACGCTGACGGCACCATCAAGACGCGAGACAAAAACTCCGACCTGGGCGGCACCATGCGCCTGGGGGCGCAAAGCTCCGATGTGGCCAAAGGCACATTGGCTCACCAGATCTATGGCGACGTGGTGACCGAACGGCACCGGCACCGGTATGAAGCCAATGTCAACTTCCTGGACACCCTGCGTGAGGCGGGCCTAGTCATTTCCGCTCTCACCCAGCGCGAGCAACTGACCGAGATCGTGGAGTTGCCCCAATCGGTACATCCGTGGTTCATGGGTGTTCAGTTTCACCCCGAATTCAAGTCAACGCCGTGGGATGGGCATCCTCTGTTCAACGCCTTTATCAAGGCTGCGCTCGATCATCAGCTGACGGGCACACCCTTGAAGGCGGTGGCTTGATATGAAACTGTGTGGATTCGAGATAGGACTAGACCGTCCTTTTTTCCTGATTGCAGGCCCCTGCGTGATTGAGTCCGAGCAACTGCAGATGGACACCGCAGGCACCTTGAAGGAAATCACGGCCTCGCTGGGTATTCCTTTCATCTTCAAGAGCAGCTTTGACAAGGCCAATCGCTCCAGTGGCAGCACCTTCCGGGGCCCTGGCTTAGACAAAGGGCTGGACATCCTGGCCAAGGTCAAACGAGAGCTGGGTCTTCCGGTACTCACCGACGTGCACTCGGAAGATCAGATTGCGCAGGTTGCTTCGGTGGTTGATGTGCTGCAGACCCCCGCGTTTCTGTGCCGTCAAACCGATTTCATACGAGCCGTGGCGCAGTCGGGCAAGCCTGTGAACATCAAGAAAGGGCAGTTCCTGGCTCCTGGCGACATGAAAAACGTCATCGACAAAGCCCGCGCAGCTGCACGCGACGCTGGCCTGAATGAAGACAACTTCATGGCTTGCGAGCGCGGCGCCAGCTTTGGCTACAACAACCTGGTCAGTGACATGCGCAGCCTGGCCATCATGCGCGACACCCACGCCCCTGTCGTTTTTGATGCCACCCATTCGGTGCAATTGCCGGGCGGTCAGGGCACCAGCAGTGGCGGCCAACGTGAAATGGTGCCGGTGCTGGCCCGCGCGGCGGTCGCCGTTGGCGTGGCAGGTCTCTTCATGGAAACCCACCCCAATCCAGCTCAGGCCATGAGCGACGGCCCCAATGCAGTCCCCCTCAAACACATGAAGGCCCTGCTTGAAACCTTGCTGGCTCTTGATTTGGTAACCAAAAAGACTCCGTTCCTGGAGAACAGTTTTAACTGATTCGGTGCATGATCGACGGTTGTTCAAATTGATACCTTTAGGCAGCGTTTGATCGCGCCAGCCACTTTTTTTGACCTGAACTTACTGAAAGAAACGCCATGAGCGCAATTGTTGATATCGTCGGCCGCGAAATTCTGGACTCCCGCGGCAATCCCACGGTCGAGTGCGATGTGTTGCTGGAATCCGGCGTCATGGGCCGTGCAGCTGTGCCATCTGGCGCCTCCACCGGCTCGCGCGAAGCCATCGAGTTGCGTGACGGTGACAAGAGCCGCTACCTGGGCAAGGGCGTATTGAAGGCTGTCGAGCACATCAACACCGAAATCTCTGAGGCGGTGCTGGGCCTGGATGCGTCCGAACAGGCGTTCCTGGATCAGACTCTGATCGATCTGGACGGCACCGACAACAAGAGCCGCCTGGGCGCCAATGCCATGCTGGCGGTCTCCATGGCCGTGGCCCGTGCGGCAGCTGAGGAGTCTGGCCTGCCCCTGTACCGTTACTTTGGCGGCATGGGTCGCATGCAAATGCCCGTGCCCATGATGAACGTGGTCAACGGTGGCGCGCACGCCAACAACTCGCTCGACCTGCAAGAGCTGATGATCATTCCGG
>JBJOJH010000160.1:0-4220 GCA_046046715.1 Pseudomonadota bacterium
ATAAGCAGATCGTGATCGCTGCCGGCGAAGGGGCCAAGGCCGCACTCAGCGCATTCGACCACCTGATTCGCAGCTGAACGGCTGTTCTGGCGCCCGAGCCTCAGTTCGGTGCGCCGCTGAACCGGCTTTCGGCCTGTTTGCGGTACTCCGACGGGGTCATGCCCTTGATCTCCAGGAAGCGCCGGTTGAAGTTAGCCACATTGTTGAAGCCGACCTCGTAGCAGATGTCGGTGATCAACCGGCCTGAGTTCATGAGCAACTGGCAGGCGCGGTTGATGCGTACCCGGTTCACAAAGTCGGTAAACGTGTTGCCGGTGGCGCGGCGGAAGAATCGTGAAAACCGGCTTTCGCTCATATCCAGCTCGGCGGCTACGTCTGCAGCGGAAATGGGCTTGTCCAGGTTATCTGTCAGCCGAATGACCAGATCGTTGATCTGGCGCATCGAGTCATCGTCGTCCACGCTTTGCAGCTGCACGTTGGACAACAGACGGTACTCGGTGCATGCGGCCAGGTCGCACAAAAAGTCGCAAAACGCGGTGAATCGGCGCAAGCCCCGGTTGGCCTTGACCTTGTGCCAGTGTGCGATGGCATGCTCCGACATGTCAAAAAACTCGATGCCGTGGCGGGCGCGGTCCAGCAGGGGCAAGACCTCGGCCAGCTCGGGGATGTTTTCGGTGGCGCGCTGCAATGGTTCGTGCTTGAACTGAATCACCAGGTCCCGCTGCGGCACGCTGGCCTCGGCCATGTCCATGGTGACCCAGTTGTGGGGCAGACGCGGCCCAGTCAGCACCACCTGTCCGGGCTGAAACTGCCCGATCCAGTCGCCCACAAACATCTTGCCCGAGGTGGCGGTGATGATGTGCAGCTCATACTCCTCGTGGTAATGCCAGCGCGCCAGCGGTGTCGGAAAGCCGTGGGCCAGGCAACGTATGAAACCCACCTCGGTGGGCGACTCATAGCCCAGGTCGGGCGAACGTGCGTAGTCTCTTTCCAGTTCGGGTTTGAGCTGGCGAGGTACATGGCGGGGCAGGGCAGACACTGATGAGCCTCTTTTACTGTCAGGAAATTAAATCAGGTCAATGAATCATGTCAACACCTTACCACCCTCTTTACTCGCATCCGGGGCCTCAGCCTCGTGTGGCCTCCACAAACTCCCGCACGCGCTCAAACGCCAGCCGCAGCGCTGCCATCAGCCGCTCATCCCCCGCCATCTCCCCCCAGAGCACGGCATCGGCGCAGAAGGCGGCCACCGGGTCAGCGGCGTCACACATGGCATGGGCCACTGCCGGGTCCATGGCCTGATCCTGGTAGGTGTAGGCAATACCCCCCCGGTGCCAGACCTGCAGGTAGGCAAGGAACAGCGCCGGCAGCATCGCCACACTGGCGATCGATTCGCCCCGACCCAGCCGGTCGCGAATGGTCGGCGCAATCATTCCGGGAATCTTGCTGAATGCATCCATGGCCACGCGCTGGTTGGTGTCAGCAATGGCCGTGTTGCCAAAGCGGTCCAGCACCACATCTCGGTACTTCCCCAAGTCCAATGGACTGGGGCTGAGCACGGGAATCGTGTCATCGGTGACGTAGTCGTAGGCCATTTTGCGGATCACCGGATCCAGCGTGCCCTCATGAATGTAGGTGTAGCCCACCAGCGTTCCCGCCCAGGCGATGCAGCTGTGGGTGGCGTTAAGCAGGCGGATCTTGGCCTCTTCATAGGCCTTCACCGACTGCACCATCTCCGCACCCACCTTCTCCCAGGCCGGGCGGCCAGCGACGAAGTGATCCTCGATCACCCACTGGATGAAGCTTTCACCCATCAGGGCTGCTGCATCGTCTACCCCGGTGGCTGCCAGCACGCGTTCGCGCACGGCTGGGGTGGGCCGAGGGGTGATGCGATCGACCATTGCATTGGGGCTGCTGGTGTGGACCAGCACCCAGGCCAGCAGGTCCATCTCGCCGGTCATCTCGACAAACTGCAGCAGGCCGCCGCGCGAGCGCTCGCCGTTGTGGCGCAGGTTGTCGCAATTCATCAGGGTCACAGGCCCAGCCTGCTTGTTCATGCGCGCACGCAAGATGGCGGTCAGCCCGCCGTAGATGGTGCTGCCGGGCAGGCCTTTTTTGGCCAACTCCAGGTCATTGCGCAAATCGGCGAAGGTGGCCAGGTCCAGGCGGTTCTGGGCGTCCAGGTAATAGCCGGCCTCGGTCACGGTAAAGGAGATGATCCGGGTGGCCGGGTCAGCACCCACCTCGATCAGCTCAGCCAGGTCGGGCGTGTAGCCTATTACCTGGCGTAGGGCCTGAATGCGCTGGTACTGGTGCTCGCCCTGGGGCGAGATGGTCTCCAGGGTGTAGGCACCACCTTGGGCTTGCAGGGCGGCTATGGTGTCGGCCATGTCCGGGCGCAGATTGCCGCCGGCCAGTACCCAACTCTCGTCGCCCTGGTCGTGCAGGGCTTGCAGGTAAACGGCCTGGTGGGCACGATGGAAGGAACCCAGTCCCAAGTGCAAGATGAGGTTCATGGTTGACTCTTTGTTGTCCATAAAGGGTGACTATTGAAGGCCTTGATACCTTGCTTAAAGATCGAAGTTGGTGGGCATCATCACCACGTCGCGGATGGTCATGCCACGTGGACGGGTCAGCATGAACAGCACGACCTCGGCCACCTCGGCGGGCTCCAGCAGGCCACCGGCCTCGCGCAAGGCTTGCAGCTTGTCCTGTGGCCAGTCGGCCAGCAGGCCGGTGATGACCGGACCCGGCGAAATCGAACCGACCCGGATGCCGTGCTTGAAGACCTGGCGGCGCGTGGTTTGCACAAAGCAATCAATCGCCCACTTCGACGACGCATAAACCGGCTCCCAGGGCGTTGGGTAGTGCGCGGCCAGCGAGCTGGTCACGATCACGTCGCCACCACCTTGCTCAATCATGTGCTTGATCACATCACGCACGTTTTTCATCACCACGGCGACATTGAGCTGCAGCATCCGATCGATGGCATCGTGCTCGGCGTCTACCAGGTCGCCGCCCACATAAAGCCCTGCGTTGGCATGAAAAACATCGAGCCGGCCTCCTGTGCGCTTCAGGATTTCGGGCAAGAGCTGGGCGCATTGCCCGGCATTGAGCAGATCCATCACCAAAGGCTTGGCAGCCGCTCCCAGTTGGGTACAAGCGCGCTCCAATGCGGCGGCGTCGCGATCCACCAAAACCACCTGGGCACCTGCAGCCACCAAGGCTTGCGTGCTGGCCAGACCAATGCCCGACGCCGCACCGGTAACGGCAGCGAACTTGCCAAGTAAAGGAGTGTTCATCGTGTTCTCTCCCTAAATATCAAACTGCCACAGGTGCGGCACTGCGGGTGACCTTGCCCTGGGCATCAAACAAATGCGCAGCATCGGGGTCGATGGCCAGGCCCACCTGTTGGCCCGCATGCAGCTGGGTGCGCTGGTTCTGGCGCGCGATCAACTGCGCGCCGGTGTCGGTGCGCACATAGACCAGCGTCTCTGCACCCAGGGCCTCGACCAAGGCCACCTGACCCTGCACCACGCCGCTGCCGGCTTCCTGCAAATGCACGTTTTCGGGGCGCAAGCCGATGAAGCCACCGTTGGCCACTGGCAAGGCATAGGTCGCCACGGCCTGGGCCAGCTGGTCCGCACGCAACACATTCATTTGCGGGGTGCCGATGAACTGCGCCACAAACTGGTTAGCCGGGCGGTCATACAGCTCCAGGGGCGTGCCCACCTGTTCGATCACGCCGTCGCGCAACACCACCACGCGGTCGGCCAGCGTCATGGCCTCCACCTGATCGTGGGTCACGTAGATCGTGGTGGCCCCCAGGTCGCGGTGTAACTGGGCAATCTCCACCCGGGTCTGGCCACGCAGGGCTGCATCCAGGTTGGATAAAGGCTCGTCAAACAAAAACACCTTGGGCGCACGCACAATGGCACGGCCGATGGCCACACGCTGGCGCTGGCCGCCCGACAAGGCTTTGGGCGTGCGCTCCAGGTAGCTGGTGAGGTTCAGGATGCCGGCGGCACGCTTGACCTTCTCATCAATCACCTTGGGGTCCACGCCCGCCAGCTTGAGGGCAAAGCTCATGTTCTCGTACACGCTCATGTGCGGGTACAGCGCGTAGCTCTGAAACACCATGGCCAGATCTCGTTTGCTCGACGGCAACTGGGTGATGTTGCGACCATCGAGCAGCAAATCGCCGCCGTCGATGTGCTCCA
>JBJOJH010000161.1:0-5462 GCA_046046715.1 Pseudomonadota bacterium
GGTCCAGCGCGTCACGCAGGGCGTCGCCCATGAAGGTCAGCAGCAACAGCGTGACGACCAGCACGGCAAAGGTCGACAGGGAAATCCACCAGGCATCAATGTTGTTCTTGCCTTGAGCCAAAAGCTCACCCAGAGACGGCGTTCCCGGGGGAACGCCCAACCCCAGAAAGTCGAGCGACGTCAGGGCCAGAATGGCACCGCTCATTCGAAACGGTAAAAAAGTGACCACCGGCGTCAGACTGTTGGGCAGGACATGGCGAATGATGATTTGCCAGTTGCTGACACCCAAGGCTCTGGCAGCCCGTACATAGTCGAGTTGCCGGTTGCGCAAAAACTCGGCTCGAACATAGTCAGACAAGCCCATCCAGCCAAACAGACTGAGCAGGATCAGCAACAAACCCACACTGGGCGCAAATACGGCACTGAAGATGATCAGCAGGTAAAGCTCGGGCATGGACGACCAGATCTCGATGAAACGCTGAAAGGCCAAGTCCGTTCGGCCGCCAAAAAAACCTTGCAGTGCACCCGTGATCAGGCCCAGCAGCACACCGGTCGCAGTCAGTGCCAGTGCAAACAGCACGCTGACCCGAAACCCGTATATCAACTGAGCCAGCAAATCTCGGCCACGGTCGTCGGTGCCCAGCCAGTTGTTCAAGCTGGGAGGAGCCGGGTTGGGTGCAGGAGCAAAGTAGTTCAAGGTTTTGGCACCATACGGGTTGGGCGCGAACAAGGCCCAGTTGCCTTTCTGCGAGAGCTGCTGGCGTATGTAGGGGTCCAGATAATCGGTGGGAGTGTCGAAATCGCCCCCAAAGGTCTTCTCGGGGTAGTCCTTCAGGATGGGAAAGTAGCTTTCACCGTTGTAACGCACCACCAGCGGCCGGTCGTTCGAGATCAATTCAGCCCCCAAGCTGAGCAACACCATCAGCACGAACAGCACCAAGCTCCAATAACCCAATCGATTGCGACGAAAACGCAACCAGGCTCGCCGCCCAGGGGAAGCGCTTGCCTTCAGGCCTTCAATCGAATTTGACACGGGGATCCACCCAAACATAACAAAGATCGGAAATCAGCTTGGTCACCAGGCCGATCAGCGTGAACAGATACAAGGTACCCAGCACCACCGGGTAGTCCCGGCGAATCACACTCTCGTAGCCCAGCAAGCCCAGACCATCGAGTGAAAACTGGGTCTCAATCAGCAAGGCACCCGTGAAAAAAGCACCAATAAAGGCCGCAGGAAAACCGGTGACGATGGGAATCAGGGCGTTGCGAAAGACATGCTTCCACAGAATCTGTCGCTCACTCAGCCCCTTGGCGCGAGCGGTCACCACATACTGCTTGCGAATTTCCTCCAGGAATGCGTTGCGCGTCAGCATGGTTGTCACGGCAAAGCTGCCCACCACCATGGCCGTGACTGGCATCGCGATGTGCCACAGGTAATCGACCATTCTCGCGGCCCAGCTCAGCTCTTCCCAGTTGCTGGATGTGAGCCCCCGCAAAGGAAACCACTGTAGTTGCCCGCCAAAAACCACCAGCAAGGCCACGCCCAGCACAAATCCAGGTATGGCATAGCCCACCAGCACCAGCAGGGTGCTGACGAGGTCAAAGCGTGTGCCGGCACGCACCGCCTTGGCAACCCCCAAAGGCACCGCCACCAGGTAGCTGATGAAAAAAGTCCACAGCCCCAGACTGATGGACACCGGCAACTTTTCCTTGATCAGCTCAAAAACCCCTTTGTTCTGAAAAAAGCTTTTGCCTAGGTCAAAGCGGGCAAACTGGCCCAGCATCTGGAAGAAGCGCTCGTGCGCTGGTTTGTCAAAACCGTACAGTGCCTTGATTTGCTCTATGCGCTTGGGGTCGACTCCCTGAGCGCCTCGGTAACTGAGCGCGCCACTTTCGGCCCCGGCACCCGCGCCAGACTTGGCCTCTGCCAGATACTGCTCGACCGGCCCACCAGGCACGAATTGAATGACGACAAAGGTGAGCAACAAAACGCCCAGCAGGGTCGGCAACATGAGCGCAAGACGTTTGACGATGTAGGAAAGCATGGTTATGGCTGCTTTGAGGGTTTGGCCCACCAGGTATCTATGGCCCACCCTTCACCTTGTGCATAAGGGGGCATTTCCAGAGGACGATCGAGGCGCCAGGCATTGAAGGCCAGTCGGTGGGTGTTGGCCGCCCATTGAGGCACCAAGACATGGCTGTGGGTCATGACGCGGTCCAGCGCACGACAGGCGGGCAGCAGTTCGGAACGCGTTCGTGCAGAAGTCATGCGCTCAATCAAGGCGTCCACAGCAGGATTTTTCGTCCCTGTGTGGTTACCGGAGTCCTCCTGATCTGCTGCCTTGCTGCCAAACAGGTCAGCAAACTCCTGGCCGGGGTTGTGCGTGCCCTGGTAGGCAAGTGAAGTGATGTCAAACTCAAACTTCTGCAGACGTTGCTGATACAGAGCAAAGTCCACGGGCCTGAATTGCAGCTGGATGCCCAGCTTCTCGAGGTTGCGCGCCCATGGCGTCACTACCCGCGCGCCAGACTCGTTGCTGTCCAGATATTCGATGACCAGCGCCTGGCCTTTGGAATTTTTGAGAACGCCATCGCGAACCTCCCAGCCGGCCTCCTTCAACAAGGCCTGGGCCTGACGCAGGTTGGCCCGCAGCGACGACGTGCCATCCGTGCGGGGTGCCAGGGCCATCGGGCCAAAGACCGCGTCATTAATCTTGCCGCGCCAGGGTGTCAGCAAGGCCAGCTCTGGCGCGCTCGGCTCACCCGTTGCCTGGCAGTCGGTATTACCAAAGAGCCCCTGCACCCGCTGGTACGCGCTGTAAAACAGCTGGCGGTTCATCCACTCGTAATCGAGCGCCAACCCCAATGCCTGACGCACGCGCACATCCTGAAACTGAGGGCGGCGGGTGTTGATCACATAACTCTGAAATCCGGTCGGCAGCCGATGTTTGAACTCGCCCTTGACCAATTCACCAGAATCAAAACGCTTGCCCGATACCCGCCGGGCCCAGTCACCCGCGGAGAAAAAGCGCATCAGGTCAAACTCACCCGCCTTCAGGGCTTCCAGTTTGGCGGTGTTGTCGCGGTAGATCTTGACCGTGATGCGCTCGAAGTTGCTGGTGCCCCGACGCACATTCAAGTCTTTGGCCCAGTAGCTGCTGTCCAGCACGTAGGTGATGTCCCGCCCGAACTTGACCGGCCCGATCTTGTAAGGCCCGCTACCGATGGGAATGTCCGTCACCACCTGATCAAAAGACTTGGCCTTGCCCCCTTCCACCCCCCAGGCACGGCTGAACACCGGCAGGCCGCCCACCGTCAGCGGCAGCTCCCGATTGGGCTTCTTGAAGCGGTAACGCACCGTGCGCTCGTCCAGTACATCGAGGCCGGCAACATCTTCCAGCATGCTTTTGTAGGCGGGCGAGGTATGCGGGCCAACCAGAGTGTCGTAACTGTGCTTCACATCAGCAGCCAACACGGGAGCGCCATCATGGAACCGTGCCTCGGGGCGCAATTTGAAAGTGGCACTCAAGCCATCTGCAGCCACGCTGACATCCTGAGCCAGCAAACCATAAGCAGAACCGGTTTCATCCAAGGAGCCGGTCAATAGCGTGTCAAACATCAAGCCCGACAGATAAGCGGGCGCCGAGCCTTTGATGGTGAAGGGGTTGTACTTGTCAAAGGTAGAGGTACGCAGGTTGCTGACCAGTCTTAACTCGCCGCCCTTGGGGGCCTGAGGGTTGACGTAATCGAAATGGGCAAAACCCGGCGGGTACTTCAAATCACCCCACAAGGCATAACCATGAGCGGCCCAGGCATTGCCAGCCGCCGCGCACAGCAGGATCACGATAGAAGCCAAATTTCGCATGCGACAATTCTCAGGCAATTTTTATGGAGACTAGTAAATGGGCTTTCTAACGGGCAAAAAACTCCTGATCACCGGCGTGTTGAGCAACCGCTCCATCGCTTACGGCATCGCCAAGGCATGCCACGCACAGGGTGCAGAGTTGGCCTTCAGCTACGTGGGTGAGCGTTTCAAGGATCGCATTACCGACTTTGCTGCCGACTTCGATTCCAAATTGGTATTCGACTGCGATGTGGGAGATGATGCCCAGATCGAACGGCTCTTTCAGGACTTGTCGCAAACCTGGCCCACATTTGATGGTTTTGTGCACGCCATTGGTTATGCGCCGCGTGAAGCTATTGCAGGCGATTTTCTGGAAGGTCTGAGCCGCGAAGGCTTCAAGATTGCCCACGATATCAGTGCGTACAGCTTCCCGGCCATGGCCAAGGCCGCCCTGCCCTACCTCAACCCCAAGTCAGCACTGCTGACCCTGACCTATCTGGGCGCTATTCGCAATGTGCCCAGCTACAACACCATGGGTTTGGCCAAAGCCTCGCTCGAGGCCTCTGTGCGCTACCTGGCGGAATCTCTGGGCCCCAAGGGCATGCGTGTCAACGGCATCAGTGCTGGCCCGATCAAAACCCTGGCGGCCAGCGGCATCAAGGGCTTTGGCAAGATCCTGAGCGTGGTGGCCGAGGCTTCGCCCATCCGCCGCAACGTCACCATTGAAGACGTCGGTAACGTGGCTGCCTTCTTGCTGAGCGACCTGGCCGCTGGCGTCAGTGCCGAAATCACCTATGTCGATGGCGGCTTCAGCCAGGTGGTGGGCGGCATTGCCGACCCCGAAACTGCTGCCTGAAGCGCTCAGAGCTGCACTTCATGAATTCGGGGCCTTACGGCCCCGTTTTTTTGGAGACCGCGCAACACGGCCTGCCCAATCACCTCAGCTCTTGACGCAGTCCGCGTAATAACGAACCACGCCGTCGGTACCTGTCTCTTCCACCAGTCCGTGGATGTCAGTTTCGAAGCCAGGGCACTGGGCGTTGAACTCGCGAGAGAACTTGAGGTAATCAACGATTTTCTTGTTGAACACCTCACCGGGAATCAACAAGGGGATGCCGGGCGGGTAAGGCGTGACCAGACCGACGGTGATGCGTCCTTCCAGGTGATCAATCTCCACGCGCTCGGTCTTGCGCAGTGCAATATGGGCATAGGCATCACTCGGCTTCATGGCTGGAGTGAGGTCGCTCAGGTACATGTCCGTGGTCAGGCGGGCAATGTCGTACTTGGCATACAGCTGGTGCACATGCTGGCAAAGGTCGGCCAGGCCCATCTTTTCGTAGCGCGGATGGGCGCGGCAGAACTCGGGAAGGATGCGCCACATGGGCTGGTTCTTCTCGTAATCGTCCTTGAATTGCTGCAAGGCAGTCAGCATGCTGTTCCAGCGACCCTTGGTAATGCCGATGGTGAACATGATGAAGAAGCTGTAAAGCCCCGTCTTCTCGACCACCACACCATGCTCGGCTAAAAACTTGGTGACGATACTGGCGGGAATGCCGGTCTTGGCGAATTTTCCGTTCAAGTCCATGCCCGGCGTCACGATGGTCGCCTTGATCGGATC
>JBJOJH010000162.1:0-4629 GCA_046046715.1 Pseudomonadota bacterium
AAAGAAGCCGTTGAAGGAATTGCCGACCGAGCGCCATGAACTGACCGGAATTGACGTCGGTGCCCGGTACGCAGTGGCCCGGAAGTGGGCAATGCCGTAGGGCTGTTCGTAGGTGCCGTCAGCGATGAGTTTGTCCGGCCCGGGAATGGCCAGGCCGGCGCGTGCACCCTGCGAGGCGAGCACCGACAGGCTGGCCACGCGCACGTCCAATGCTGTGGCCTTGCCCTCGCCGGTGGCACCGCGAAGCCGAGCCACAGCGGCAGGGCGGAATGCACCTTGCGTCAGGTCTTCTTCGCGGCTCCAGGTCAGCTTGACAGCTTTACCTGGCATCGCCATGGCCAGGCGCACCGCCTGATCGATGAAATCGGTTTCGAGTCGTCGCCCGAAGCTGCCGCCCATGGGCGTGACATGCAGGTGCACCTTGGATGTCTCTAGGCCGGCCAGCTTGGCCGACTGCTCAAGCACCAGCGTGGGCATTTGGGTGCCGACCCACACATCAAGCTGGCCTTCGTGCAAGCGTGCCACCGCAGTGGGTGGCTCCAGGGGCGCGTGCGCCAGAAAGGGGGCACGGTATTCAGCCTCGAGGGCTTTCTTGCCGAGCAGCGCGGTGACTATGTCGCCGTCGTTGCGGAGTTGACTGTCCTCGTGCGTGTCGTTGAATGAGGCCGTGATGCGCTCGATCAAGGCTTGGGTGCTGTCGGCGTGCACCGGCGGTGCCCATTCGCATTGCACCGCACGTACCGCCTGCATGGCACGCCAGGTGTTGTCGGCAATTGCGGCGACCCCACCGGGGATGGCCACCACCTTGAGCACGCCTTTCATGGCCAACGCCGGCGCGGGGTCGAAGGCTTTCAGCGGGGCTTCCAGAGCGGGGTTTTTGCGCACTGCGGCGTAAACCATGTCGGGCAGGATCACGTCGATTGCGTAGGTGGCGGTGCCATTGACCTTGGCCACTGTATCCAGACGCGGCAGTGCCTTGCCCAGCTGCTGCCATTGCTCACGCGGCTTGAGCGGCACCGAGGTTGGCAGCTTGAGCTGCGCGGCCGCTGCGGCTAGTTCGGAGTAATTGAGCGTTCTGCCATCCGGCGCGATAACGGTGCCGTCGCGCGTTTTGAGCGAGGCCGCCGATAGCTGCCAACGCTCGGCCGCCACCTGTACCAGTGCCCAGCGCGCTGTGGCACCTGCCTGACGCATCTTGTCAAAGGCGTCTGGCATGCTGGAGGATCCACCGGTGAACTGCATGGCCAGGAACTTTGCCAGCACGCCCATGGTGCCGCGCATCATCCCGGCCGCGGCGCTGTGGTCCAAGGGCGAAAAGGGCACGCCTTCGGTTACGCCGGCCTCATTGAAGTAGGCTGCAGCCGGAGGCCCGTGCTCGATACGCAGACCGTTCCAGGTCAGGTCCAGTTCCTCGGCCACCAGCGCGGCCAGAGTGGACTGCACGCCCTGGCCCATCTCTGCGCGGGGGGTGATGACGGTGACGCCTTGTGCGTCGATGCGCAGGTAGGGCGTGAGGGCCGTCGTGCCTTGTACTGGGTCAGCCAGCAGTGGGTTGGGGTGTGGCTGGTGATACTTGTAAACACCAAACACCACCCCGCCTGCGACAGCTGCCGAGCCGATCAGGAACCCGCGCCGGGCGATCTTGCCGAGCCGGCTCATGCCTGCGCGCCCTGTAGGCACACCGCCGTATCGTGAATGCCTGCTTGGGTGAATTGGCTGTTGACGTTCAACTTCATTCGCAACTCCTGTGTAGGAACATCCCCACTGTGCCTCTTCGTAGCCGGGTTGGCAATGACACATCCTGTGGTAAATCTTGATTGGTCTGCAAAAATACTAAACGGTCACAAAACAACCTCATAAATACAAAGGATACCGCGTAGTTTTAATATCCGTCTGCGCCACATTTTTGGCGAGCTCAGCAAGCACCTTACTTTTTGGAGATCAGCATGAAAAAGACTCTTATCGCGTCCATCCTGGCACTTGGTTTTTCGTTTTCCGTACAGGCAAAGGACATTGTGGACACCGCTGTGGCTGCAGGTAGTTTCAAGACGCTGGCCACTGCTCTGACTGCGGCCGGCCTGATTGACACCCTCAAAGGCAAGGGCCCCTTCACGGTCTTCGCCCCAACAGACGAAGCATTTGCAAAAGTACCCAAGGCGGATCTTGAAGCATTGCTGAAAGACAAGGCCAAGTTGACGGCCGTGCTGACGTACCATGTTGTGGCGGGCAAGGTCATGGCGGCCGATGTCAAGGCTGGCAAAGTCAAGACGGTGCAGGGTTCTGAGTTGACCGTCACCACGGCGGGCGGTGTGAAAGTGGATGGCGCCAATGTGGTGGCGACTGACATTGCAGCCGACAACGGGGTTATTCACGTGATCGACAGCGTGGTCATCCCCAAGTAAAACCTGACTTCTGCACTCATCACTAGTGCACAGCTGCCGCCGACCCATCATATTCAATGATGGTGTCGGCAGGCCGATTCAATGAGTAAGGTCGGCTTTACCGGAACCCGACGCGGTCCAGCATCTGCTGCACCTTGACCTGGTTCATGCCTACGGCGCTGACGGGCAGCAGTTCGCTCTTGAAGCTGCCACCCGTCATGGCTTTCAGCGCGGGGTTGTCGAAATTCACGCCTTTGGCCACCGGCCACTCGTTGTTGCCGTTGGCGAAGTGGTTTTGTGCTTGCGGGCTGGCCAGGTACTCCACAAACTTGATGGCGTTAGCGGTATTTTTACTGTGGCGCGCCACGGCACCCCCGGCCACGTTCATGTGTGTGCCCCAGCTGGCTTGGTTGGGAAACACCACGCCCACTTTCTCTGCAATCGCCTTGTCGGCCGGATTGCTGGAGCGCATCAGGCGGGCCAGGTAGTAGGTGTTGGTCAAGGCTACCGCACACTCGCCTGAAGCCACACCCTTGATCTGGTCGGTATCGCCGCCTTGGGGCGAGCGGGCCATGTTGTTGACCAGACCTTTCAGCCAGACCTCTGTTTTCTCAGCCCCCAAGTGTTCCACCATGGCGCCAAACAAGCTTAGGTTGTAGGGGTGCGAGCCCGAGCGCACGCACAGGCGCCCCTTGTTTTTGGGGTCAGCCAGCTCCTCGTAGGTGTCCACATCGTCCTTGTTGACCTTGGTCTTGTCGTACACCACCACGCGGGCACGTGTGGACAGACCAAACCAGGGCGTGCCTTCATCGGTGGCTTTACCGCGCAGATGGGCGGGAATAGCCGCTTCTAGGGCTTTGGATTTGATCGGCAGGAACAGGCCGTCAATCTCGGCGCGCCACAACCGGGCCGCATCCACCAGCAAGATCACATCGGCGGGTGAGGCCGCCCCCTCGGCCTTGAGGCGGGCCAGGATGCCGGCGTCGTCCGAGTCCACCCTCTGGATGCGGATACCCGTGGCCTTGGTGAAGTCGTTGTACAGGGCTTCGTCTGTGGGGTAGTGGCGCGCCGAGTAGATGTTGACCACGGCCTCCCGGGCCAGCACGGCGGCGCTGGCGGACAGTGCGAGGGTGCAAACAGCCGACTTGAGCACGGTAGTGTTGATGTGGGACATGGTGGATTCGCGTCGGTCCGGGACCGAAAGTTATTGCATTAATGCCAATATTCTAAACAAGAATGATTCGCATTAGAAGGCCTTTTTATATCGTTCGGCTTTTTACTGTGTAGCAACCAGGGAGGCTCCACAGGCCTGACCGCGGCCGGCTTCCTTGGCCGCGTACAACTGCGCGTCCGCCAGCGCTAGCAGTGCCGTTTGATCCATGTGCCGGTGTTTGACCTCTGCCGGTTTGGTTGCTACCCCCAGGCTGATGGTGACCACGGCAGCGGCGCAAGAGGCCAGATGCGCAATGGCCAGGGCGCGCACCTGTTCCTCCAATTTTTCGGCGACCCGCAGCGCACCGGCCAGATCGGTATGGGGCAGGATGCACGCAAATTCTTCGCCGCCGTAGCGGGCGGCAATGTCACCCGCGCGGCTGGTGGCACCTTCCAGCACGCTCGCTACCTGGCGCAGGCAGTCGTCACCGGCCTGGTGTCCGTACTCGTCGTTGAACAGCTTGAAGAAATCAACGTCCAGCATGATCAGCGACAGGGCGCTGCCGTCGCGTTCGGCCCTGCGCCACTCGTAGCTGAGACGTTCGTCAAACAGGCGGCGATTGAACAGGCTGGTCAGGCCGTCGTGAAAGGCCAGCTCCCGCAACAGGTCAGCTTGCTGCTTCAGGGTGATGTGGGTCTTGACGCGTGCCCGCACCACTTTGGGATTGATGGGTTTGGCAATGAAGTCCACCGCCCCCAACTCCAAGCCACGGGTTTCCTGGCTGACATCGTTGTACGCAGTCACAAAAATAACGGGTATGTCGCGTGTGGCCGAGTCGGCCTTGAGACGCTCGCACACATCAAAACCATTCAATCCTGGCATCTCGACATCCAGCAGGATCAGGTCGGGGACTTGCTCTTTGCATATCCTCAGGGCCTGTTCCCCGCTGGTGGCCATGTTCATTTCGTAGTCGCCAGCAAATTCACGGTGCAGCAACTGGATGTTGACGGCCTGGTCATCCACCAGCAGCAGGCGGGGCTTGACTCGGCTGCCAGAGGGCCGGGGGCTGGGGACGGACGCTGGGGTCTGGTGCAT
>JBJOJH010000163.1:0-4417 GCA_046046715.1 Pseudomonadota bacterium
GTGAGCGGGGTTTTCGGCCCAGTCCTGACGGTCTTTGGTCGTGTAGCGAAAGCGCTGTTCCAACAGTTGGCGACGGTCAGAGTCAACCTGGGCGGTGTGCTCTTGCGCTTCAAAGCTAAACAGGGCGTGTTGGCTTTGTTTGAGGGTTTGAGAAACCGCCAGATACAAGTTGCGGAAAAAAGCGTTGTGCACCGTTTCGGGCGTGAGTTCTTCGTCGCGAACGAGCAGCCAATCCATGGCGCTGGCGTTCAAGCGCCAGCCAAGCAACTGGCTGTCGATATCGAATTTTTGAACATAACCGTATAAAGATGCTGCTTTGAGGAGGTCTCCAATGAACTCGACCCATTGAGGATCTTTCCAGCTGCTGGTTTGAGCTTTGGCCGGGGTATCTTTCCACAGGGGCGCTGACTTGATATCTTTAAGCAACCTTGTGCGTGCACCCCCTGTGATGAGGTCTGTGCGAGGTTTGCCTCGGTATTCGGGGCGTTTGCCCAAGATCAGGTAACGCGATGTCTCCAGTGTTTCGTCATACGCAAAAGCCCAACGATCATTCAGATGCTGAAACGCCATGGTTTTGGCACGCTCTTGCTCTGTGCCATCCAGGTACAGGGACTGCAAGCAGAGGCCACGGCGCATGTAATCGAACACACGAATAGACAGGTCTTTACGGTGGGCTGGCGGGAGCTTGGCCCAGACGGGGTTATCAGCAAACAAGGAATCTTCGGCTACAAACTCGTCAATACCGCGGTACTGGATGCTCAGCAGATTGAGCTGGTCGAGGTTGGGGTTGTTGAAGCGCCAGCCACGGCGCAGATCGCGTAGCAAGCGGTAGCCAATGACGAAGCGCAGAGTTTTTTGCGCATCCTGTCTGGCCAGACCCATGATTTTGGGATTCTTGAGGTATTCGGCCAAGGTACCGTGGTCGATTCTTTCAAAACCTAGGGCCTTGAACACCTGGTTGGCCAAATCTTCTTCGGTGAGCACGCCGTGGTTGCTTTGCAAAGCCCCGATCAGGGCTGCTCGCAATGTCAACAAAAAGATGAAGTCGTTGAAATGGCCCGCCTGTAATGCGGCGTCTTGGCGGTTGTCCGTGAAACCAAGAATTTTGCGTGGGTCGGGTTGATCGCCTTGCGGCTCGCCGCCCTCAAACAATTGCCGAATGGCTGTTAGGGTCAAGATGGTGGTGGCCGATGAACGCCCCTCACCCGACAAGCTGGCCAGGCGATTGATGTCCTTGCCATGCACTTCGTGGGTTGTCCCGCATGCCAGGCAAAAGCGGAATTTTCCTGGGATAAACCAGAAATCTTCACCACCATGCCCATGTAAGCCGTCAGGACCAAGCGTCACAGGCTGCGGGACGGATTTGCTGTAGGTACCTTTGATTTTGGGTTCGACTTTGCTGAAGTCGAGCCACGACTCGGGCAGTTCTTCGAGCAGTCCATTGAAACTTTGTCCGCCTGTTTGAGGACATAGAAAGCCGTACTTGGCCTCTTGATCCTCGTCCGATGAAATATCGTCGATTTCACGCGGGCTGTACTCTTGCTGCGATTGACCTGAGCGCCAAACCGGGTGGTATTCCTGTCCGCAGTCACGGCAAAAATGCACCGGATAAAGCCGCACCTCTTCATGCTGTCTGCCCGGTGCAAAGCGTTGTGCATCCAAAGTGATGTGGCGTGTCCCTGCTGCTTCAAGGGTAGCCAGCACTTTGCCCGGGCCGCTGATGAATTGGTGCAATTTGAAGGCGAAAGGCGGGCGCCCCTGCTCTGTTTTGACTTCGTGGGCAGCGACCAAAAAAGCTTGCAAACCATTCTTGGCCAACTCGAAGTCGCAGTCCGCATCCAACATGAGACGAGAAGCCGCATCCTTGACGGTCATGGGCTTGGCACGTCTGGGGGCTTCATGGTCAGGCAATTCAATACCTAAATTCAACTCCACCCAGATGGCCAAAGGATCGTCTTGAAATGCTTTATAGCTTGACCACGTGAAGGTGCTTTGGCTCAAAGCCGCTTTCAAATATGGCTTGACGGCTTCGATGTTTTTACTGGCGTTGGTCACACGGTCCAGCGTTTCGCCTATGACATCGTGTTCCGTAATGGTTGTGCCGAATAGTTTGGAGGCGACATCGGCAACGGTCTTGTTGCGGTCTGCTTGTGTGCCGGTGGAGGACATGGTTGCGGATGTACCAATACACACCATGTTCGTGGCCCGCAAGCGTTCACGCAGTCGCCGGACCAGCATAGCCACATCAGCGCCTTGACGACCACGGTAGGTGTGAAGTTCGTCCAGCACCAAAAATTCGAGACCTTGGCAATGGTCCACGACGCCACGGTCGATTTCTTCATGACGCGTCAGGATCAACTCCAGCATCATGAAGTTGGTGAGCAAAATGTCGGGCGGGTTGTTTTTGATCCGCTCGCGCTCGGTTTTGCTTTCTTGTCCTGTGTATCGCGCCACCGTGAATGGCTGTTGACCCTGTGGGTAGCCGTGCAGGAATTTATCCAGCTCTTCAAGCTGGCTGTTGGCCAGCGCATTCATGGGGTAGATGACGATGGCGCGCGTGCGGGGCTTAGGGTCAAGCTGTTTGGCTTTGAGGACGCGGTCGATGATGGGGATGAAAAATGACAAGGACTTACCGGAGCCAGTGCCGGTAGTGACGACGTAGCTGTTGTTCTCGCTGGATTTAGCCAGCGCTTGCATTTGGTGTTCGTATAGAAACAAATCAACCGGCGTACCTTCAGGCTTTTTGGCCTTGAAGATTTCGGCGCATGCCAAATGCAAAGTACCTGTGGCCGCTAATTGCTGCACTGTGGTGCTTCGGCGGTAGTTGGGATTGATCTGGATCAGCGGCTCGGGCCAATATCGTCCTTCGCTGTATTCCTGCTCGACCTTCGCGTAAATATCAGAGGCTGCGATTTTGGAAAAACTGCGTGAGAAGGTGCTGTATTCAGAGACCAGTTGATCCCGAAAGTCGAAGACGTTTTCCATAATGTGGCGCTTTTAAAAAGCATTTCTCCCAAAACCTTAGTCTAGCCCTAGGTGGGGCCCAGGGGCCCTCTGGGATAATTGGGCCCATGACGATCACCTACAAAGACGCTGAAGGCGTACAAGGCATGCGCACTGCATGCAGACTGGCTTCCGAAGTTCTGGACTACCTGACCCCGTTTGTGAAACCGGGTGTCACCACCAACGAGCTCGATCAACTGGCTCACGACTACATCACCCAGGTGCAGGGGGCCATTCCGGCACCGCTGAATTACACCGGCGGTGGCTCGGTGCCCTACCCCAAATCCATCTGCACCTCGGTCAATCACCAGGTTTGCCACGGCATCCCGAACAACAAGCCCCTTAAAAAAGGGGACTCCGTCAACATCGACATCACGGTGATCAAAAATGGCTGGCACGGTGACACCAGTCGCATGTTCATGGTGGGTGAGGCATCGATTGCCGCCAAACGCCTGAGCACCATCACCTATGAAGCCATGTGGCACGGCATCCTGAAAGTGCGGCCCGGTGCGCGACTGGGCGACATCGGCTGGGCGATTCAGAAGTTTGCCGAGAGCCAGGGCTGCAGCGTGGTGCGCGAGTTTTGCGGCCACGGCATTGGGCAGGTCTTTCATGAGGAGCCACAAGTGCTGCATTACGGCAAGCCCGGCACGCTGGACGAGCTCAAGGTGGGTATGACCTTCACCATCGAACCCATGATCAATGCCGGCCGCAAGGAAATCAAGGAAGGCCCGGAAAAAGACGGCTGGACCATCGTGACCAAAGACCACTCCCTGTCTGCACAGTGGGAGCACACCGTGCTGGTCACCGAAACCGGCTTTGAAGTGCTGACCTTGTCTGAGGGCAGTCCTGCAGTGCCTGCGTTTGTGCAAGCCGCATTGGCCGCTGGCTGAGCGGCAACCCGATAGCTGCGCCACCATGGTCACGACCCAGGCTCTGCGCGAGCGTTATCGCGCCGACAAGGCTCTTGTGCTGCAGGGCATCGCCAGTAGCGGCGCCTCCACCCGCGGCATGCGCAACGGCCTGCAAAAAATTTCTGAGCTGGCTGACGACGTTTTACGCAAGCTTTGGCTGCAATGTGGCTTTGGCAAAGAATGTTCGCTGGCTGCCGTTGGTGGCTTTGGCCGTGCGGAACTGTTCCCGCAGTCGGATGTGGATGTGTTGCTGCTGCTGCCCGACGAGATCACGCTGGATGCAGACCCTGCCTTGCGTGGGCGCATCGAGGCCTTCATCAGCCAATGCTGGGACGCCGGGCTCGAAATAGGCTCTAGCGTGCGTACCGTGAGCGACTGCCTGGCCGAAGCAGCGAAGGACGTGACCGTGCAAACCGCCTTGCTGGAGGCCCGTCTGATCACAGGCAACGTGGCCCTGTTTGACGATTTTCAGCAACGTTTTCAGGTGGCCATCGATGCGC
>JBJOJH010000164.1:0-6021 GCA_046046715.1 Pseudomonadota bacterium
CAGCAAGGACCGGCACACGCTGACCCTGCTGCTCACCTTCGGCGTGGCGGTGGTGCTTGAGGACGCGCTCAAGATTGCCTTCGGTGCCAACCCCCTTCGCCTGGAGGCGCCCATCAGCGGCGCCACCGAGATGGTGGGGTTATTCTTCCCCAACTACCGCCTCTTCGTGATGCTGTTCGGGGGCGCAATCATCGCTGCTGTCTGGCTTCTGGTCTTTCGCACCTCGCTGGGTGCCATCGTTCGCGCAGCTGCATTCGACCGAAACATGAGCGCCTCGCTTGGCGTTCCGGTACAGCTTGTCTACGCGGGCACCTTTGCCTTCGGGGTGGCCCTGGCTGGTATCGCTGGCGTTCTGCTGGCGCCCATCTACTCAGTGTTTCCAACTATGGGCAAAGACTTCGTACTGATTGCCTTTAGCGTGGTCATCATCGGCGGCATGGGCTCCATCAAGGGTGCTTTGCTGGCCGGTTTGTTGCTCACGCAGGTTCAGTCCATCTCCAGCCTGTACATCTCCCCGGTGTGGAGCGACCCGCTGTTGTTCGGCATCATGGTCCTCGTGCTGATGTGGCGTCCGCAAGGCTTGTTCGGAAAACTTGGGAGCGCCTGAAATGAGCACACCAGTATCTTCTTCGACGTTTGCTCCACGAGGCAACGCTGTGAACACGGCGAGCAACGAGTTACCGCGCCGCTCTGCAGCCACCTGGCTCGCCAGCCTGTTCTTCGCAGGTGCGCTGCTGTTCGCTGGCGTCGCGCTGGCCATGGGCGACGTCTTCTACCTGCGCCTGGCAACGGAGGCGCTGATTTTTGGGGGCCTGGCCCTCTCCGTGGACCTGTTGCTGGGCCGGGTTGGCCTGCTGCCCTTGGGGCAAGCGCTGTTCTTTGGCCTGGGGGCATACGTCTCTTCTCTGGTGCTCAAACACTGGAGCGACTCCTTCTGGCTGGCGTTGGGCGTCACCTTGACCTTCAGTGCTGTTGCCGGTCTGATTGCAGGCCTGATTGCGATTCGCGCCAAGGGCGTGTACTTCGCCCTCATCAGCTTCGGGCTCGCTCAGGTCCTGTCCAAAGTGGTATACAACACTCGCGAGCTCGGCGCTTCGGACGGCATCATCGGCGTGCCGACGGCCAACATCATGATGGGCATCAACTCGGCCGCTCCATCGGGCTTCTTCCTGGTTGTGCTCACTTTCATCGGTGCGCTCTACCTGGGATCGCGCTATCTCATGGACACACCCGTGGGCCGCCAGCTCGACGCCATCCGCACCAACGAACACCGCGTGTCCTTCCTTGGGGTCGACCCCTGGCGCTACAAGCTTGGCGCCTTCGTTGCAGCCGCGTGCATTGCCGGTTGCAGTGGTGGGCTCTATCCCATGCTGCGCGGCTTCGTCTCGCCTGAACTTATGTTCTTCCAGGTCTCGGGCAATGCAGTCATCAATGTCATCGTGGGTGGCACGGGAACGCTCATCGGCCCACTCTACGGGTCTGCAATCCTCATCGGCCTGCGCTCGGTGGTGGGCTCCTTCACAACCCACCACCACATCGTCATCGGCGTGTTGTTCGTGATTGTGGTGATTTTGATGCCGCGCGGCCTCATTGGTTACGCGATGCCCGCCCTGCAACGCTGGCTCGATGTTCGCCGCAACCAGAAGGAGAACCATTGATGAACCCCATTCTGTCGGTCAAAGGCATCAGCGTTCAGTTCGGCTCCCTCAAGGCAGTTCAGGATGTGAGCTTTGAGGCTCAGCCTGGAAAAATCACTGCTGTGATTGGCCCCAACGGGGCTGGCAAGAGCAGCCTGTTCAACCTCATCAGCGGCGCCATACGACCCACGTCGGGCTTGGTGCGCTTCGATGGAGAGGATGTGACAGGCAGCGCGCCACACCAACTTCTCCGTTACGGTCTGTCTCGCTCGTTCCAGATAACAAATCTGTTTTTCGAGCTTCCTGTGCGTGAGAACCTGCGCCTGGCAGCGCAGTTCTTGGAGCAAGGGCGCGGACTGTTTCGCCCATTGGCCCACAGCCAGGCTGCTGCTGCGCGGGTGGACGAGCTCCTTGAGCAGTTCGACCTTCGTAGCAAGGCAGACGACCTCGCCGGCTATCTTTCGCACGGAGAGCAACGCCGCCTTGAGATTGCAGTGTCTCTGGCTTCACGTCCGCGCATGTTGCTGCTCGACGAACCCACTCAGGGTATGAGCCATGGCGACACACGCGATACCGAAGCGCTGATTCGCGGGCTCTCCCGCAACCATGGTCTGTCCATCTTGCTGGTCGAGCATGACGTAGACCTGGTGATGCAATTGTCTGACTTCGTGGTGGTAATGCACCAGGGTCAGAAGCTCGCCGAGGGCACGCCGGCTGAGGTGCGTGCCAATCCGGCGGTTCAGACCGCCTATTTCGGGGAGAAGCACTGATGCTGGAACTCAAAGGCGTACACACCCACTATGGTCTAAGCCACGTTCTACAGGGAATCGACTTGCATGTGGGCAAGGGCGAAGTGGTTGGCCTCTTTGGCCGAAACGGGGTCGGCAAAACCACCGTGATTAAGACCATTGCCGGGTGGGTATCGCCCACTGGCGGAGATCTAATCTTCAACGGAGAGCCGCTCAACGGCGTCAGTGCGGACCAAATCTGCCGCCGAGGCATTGGTCTGGTGCCCGAGGACAGGCGCATCTTCCCAGGGCTGACCGTTGAAGAGAACCTGCGTCTGGGGCAGATGCAATGCCCCTCGCGCAGCCGCAGTGAATCGCGCAGTCGAATGGAGGAAATCTACCAGCGGTTTCCGCGCCTTGCGGAGCGTCGGCGTCAGATGGGAACTACCTTGTCCGGCGGCGAACAACAGATGCTCGCTATCGCTCGAGTGCTCGTTGGCGAGCCGAAGCTGCTGCTTATCGACGAACCCACGGAGGGCCTGGCCCCCATGATTGTGGATGAGCTGTTCACCTTGATTGGCAAATTGGCCAGCGAGGGGACACCCATTGTGCTTGTTGAGCAGAACGTCAACCGTGCCATCGGCCTGGTCAACCGTTTCTACATGCTCGAGCGTGGCACGGTGGTACTCGAAGGCGGCGCGAATTTCGCCGACCGCTCAGCCTTGATGGAACGACTGGCAGTCTGAAGTCAACGCTCTTTCGGCTGCTAGCCGCCAAAAAAATGAAGAACCTTGATCTGCAAGTGTTGCACACTCTGCTGAGTTGGCGAAAAGTTACAGAATCGCCCCGGAAATCGTGGAGGCTGTTTGCTTTAAGTCATGCCCCCACCTTGGTGGCTCGACTGGCGAGTTACCGGTAGTAGTTTGCCTTAGCTTCTCCTTGGGGTATGTAGCCGATGGTGGGCTCGAGCAGTCTGTGATGGTTGAACCAGGACACCCATTCCAGCGTCGCCGGCTCTATAGCTTCCTTGGTTTTCCAGGGCGCCCGGCGGTGAATTAGCTCGGCCTTGTACAGACCATTGATCGTCTCGGCTCAAGCGTTGTCATAGCTGTCTATTTTGGCGATGTAGCGCTATCGCTGCACCAACAGTCAAGTCGGGATAGTCTTCTGTCGGCTTCCGCCAATTCCGCCACTTCCGCACACTCCGCAGTTTCCTACCCGGGGCCTTTTACGTCTTCTGACCTTCGGGCTTTCGCAAAACATGCGGCGTTAGATACATAGTCAGGCGTCCTACAACCCTTAACCAAAGCAGTCATTTTTGTGCTCAACTGAACGTCTGACTCGTCAGATGGCGGCAAATGATTGCAGTGTGGGTTGATCAGCTTTGGTCGTTTTTTGCAGCGACGACCCTGACATGACCCAAAGTTCCTTGCAGTGTGATGGTGCCATGTCACGCTTCTCTGGCCCAATTTCAACCTGACGTTGTTCTCTCGGTTGATAAATCGTTCTTTAGGCCCGCGAAGTGCTCTCCGAAGTCAGGCCAATTCTTTCAACGGCGTCGCGTGCTGCCAGATAGCCGAAGACCAGACCCGGCCCGATGGTGATGCCGGGGGCCGTGTACACACCACCCATGATGGAGTTCATGTCATTGCCCACCGCGTACAAGCCTTCGATGTGTGTGCCATCGGCTTTCAGCACGCGCGCCTGGGTGTCTGTCGCCAGCCCGGTCGATGCACCGATGTCTCCCGGATAAAGTCTGACCGCATAGAAAGGGCCGGTTTCGATCGGGCCGATGTTGGGGTTCTTATGACCTGCCGTTGCGTCGCCGATATTTTGTTGGTAGGCCGTTACGCCACGGCCAAAGTCGGCGTCCACACCCGTTTGGGCATAGGTGTTAATTTGTTGCACGCTCGCCTTCAAACCGTTGGCATCGATGCCTAGCCTGGTTGCGAGCTCATCGAGTGTGCGGCCCTCGGTGAGGTAGCCATCCGCAAGGAAAGGAGCCAAGCCTTTGCCACCGGGTCGCACCATGCCCATGCCGTACTTCTTTAACGCGCTGGCGTCGCACACCAGATACGCAGGAACGGAGGGTGATGCTTTGTGGGCTTCCTGCATGGCCAAGCCGAACAGGTGGTAGGACGTGCTCTCGTTCACAAAGCGTTTACCGGCCTGATTCACCGTCACAAAGCCGGGCTTGGCGCGGTCCATCACAAAGTGCGGGAACACAGCGGTGCTGCCGTCAGCGCGTTTGCGCAACGACACCGGTGCCCAGAAAGCATGGCTCTTGCCGCCTTCGCTGAAGTAGGCGCCACGCTCCCTCGCCAGGTCCAATGCCAGCCCCGTGTGTCCGGGGGCGCCGGGGCACCAGGCCTCGTTGCCGCCGGGCAGCTTGTCTTTGCGCTGGGCTGCGTTGCGATTAAAGCCGCCGGACGCAAGGATGACGCCACCGCGCACGGCCACTGTGCAACGTCGTCCTTGCTGAGCAATCACCACCGATTGCACGCTGCCATCCGGGCCTTCAAGCTGCTCCAGAGAGGTATTTAGCGCCAGCGTCACGCCGGCTTGCTTAGACAGTGAATACAGCAGGCGCCCAATCAGCGCGTTGCCCATGACCAGTCGCGTGCCGCGCGGGTAACGCAGGCGGTCAGAGGCGTGGCGCAAGAGAATTTTGAGCGAGTGAGTCAGCGAGGCCACGGAGCCGGTCATGCCCAGCAGGTGGTTGATGTCGGTGCGATCTACCATCATGCCGCCTAGCACGGTGAACTCAGGGATGGGCGGACGGATGAGGCTGAACCATTGCCCCAGCAACCGCCCGTCAAACGGCAATGGTTCCAGTGCACGGCCATTGAGTGTGGACCCGGGCAAGTCAGAGATGTAGTCGGGGTGCTTGGGGTACGGGCGGTACTTCACCTCGCTGCTTTCTTCGATGCGTTTGACTGCAGCGGCGCCGTGCTCCAGAAAGGCTCGTCGCAAGGCCGGATCCGCATGGTCGCCAATGGCGGCGTCCAGGTAGGTGCGTGCGTCTTTCAAGGTGTCGCCGGGGTTTGCCTGTGCCGCGTGGTGCGTGCCGGGTACCCAGGTGGTGCCGGCCGACCAGGCCGTGGTGCCGCCCACATATTGCGTGTGTTCCACGAGCAGCACTTTGGCGCCGTCCAGCGCGGCAAACAGGGCGGCTGACATGCCGGCGCCACCGGCGCCAACGACCACCACATCAAAACTCGCGGTCGCAGGAAGGGTCTTCAACAGTTCCATTTATTTCCCCAGTAAAAATTCCACCATCAGGTCGCGCACACGGCCGAACATGTGGGCGCCGGTCATGGTCTGGCAACCCGCAGCGCGGGCGGCGGCGATCAGGGGGGTGACGGCTGGTTGGGTGATGACGCAGCCCACGAACATGCCGGATGTGATTTTGTCGGCTTGCAGCGGGTAGGGGTCGCCGTCCTTCATGCCCACAGGGGTTGCATTGATGACGACGTCGAAGCCGGTGGGGTCAGCAGTACCGCCAGTTACTGGGCACTGTTTAAGTCCCGCCAACCGCTGGATCAGCGTCTCGCGGCGGTCTTTGTCTTCGTCATAAATGGCCAGTTCGCTTACACCGGCCATGACCAGCGAATGCGCAATGGCAGAGCCTGCGCCACCGGCGCCCACCAGCAACG
>JBJOJH010000165.1:0-3080 GCA_046046715.1 Pseudomonadota bacterium
CAGCACCAGCAAGAGCCAGCGCCAAAGCCACTGCATCACACTGGGTGACTTATTGGCCTGAGACTTGGGTTTGGAGGTTTTCTTCACGGGTAAACCTGAAACGCGACACCACCACAATCTGCTGGGTTGGGCGCATGCCCTCGCTGAACAATCCAAATGGCGCTGCGCTGCGGGCAATAGCTTCGGCGCGCCGGTCCAGCGTGTAACTGCCAGAGCCGTCCACCACCTTGGTTTCAACGACAGTGCCGTCTTGCTGGATGGTCAAGGTCATGGTCAGCTCGCCATACAACTTCTTGCCTTCCGCCTCGGGAAAGTGCTGCGTGCCCTTGTCCTCAATACGCCTGCGTAGCCGGTCGTAATACAGGGCGTAGGGCACTTCTTTGGTAGCTGGGCTGACGTAGCGTTTTTTGGGGCGACTGTTGTCGGCGTTGATTGTTTGCTCGATGGCCGCCAGCAGCTGGTCAAGTCTGCGGCGCTTCTCTTCGGTGGCATCTTGCGCAGCGTGTTCCCCCAGAATCTCAGGGCTAATGGAGGTCAATGCCATGACCTGGCTACGCACTTGCGACAGCAGCACCTCCTGCTGTTGCTGAAGCTTTTGCAGCTGCTTCGCCCGGCTGGACGTGTCACTGTCGCCCTGCTCGGTTTCGCTCGACAGCGGGAGAGGTGAGCTCGCGCGACCTTGTGCAAGGTCCCCGCCACCGGCCAGGTTGGCCTGCGCCAAGGCCTGTGCCTGCGTGGGCTTCTCGGTGGTTCTGGCGTTGACCAGCACCACCTCCAGCGGCGTGTCCTGGAACACGCGGTTGAAGGCCTCGGGGTCGACAAACCGTATGGTCAGCAGCAGGGCGTGCACTGATAGGGATACCCCCAGTGCAATCGACAGGAAACTGACACGAGTGAGTTTCACGGTGCAGGTGTGGACTCGTTGCTGGGCTCGCTGCCTTCGTTCAGGTCAACGGCGATGGCGATGGGGCCGGCAACGGTGTCGTCATCTTCTTCGCCGCCGTCAGTGAGCTCGGCCGCTTCGCTGGTGTCGCTCGGGGTGTCCAGACGCTCCAACACCGTGCCATTCACATCCAGCGAGATCAGGTCGATGTCGCCCAACTTCACCCTTACGCGCGCACCACGCGGCAAACCCTGGGCCCCCAGCACCGGCAGCACCAAAGGCAGGGTGTCGGCGCGCACCATGTTGTCTTTGAACACGGTGGCGTTCAGCTCGCCCAGCTCGTTTTGCTGCAGGTAACGCAGTGTCCAGAAGCGTTCCATCGCTCCCTGGTAGCCGTTGTAGGCCGAGTAGGCCGCATCAAAGCCCGAGATGATGGAGAACAGCTCGGCATCCTTGGGCTTGAAGGGCGCGGCCAGCGCAGCCGTTTTGCCGTGCCGTGCGCAAGCAATGATTTGCCACTGGTTCACCAGGTCGGTGTAGCGGCGCAGCGGCGAGGTGCTCCAGGCGTAGCTTTTCACGCCGATACCGGCATGTGGCAAGGCCTTGGTGCCCATACGCACTTTCACGCCCGGTGCCAGGCTGGCCTGGCTGCGGTAGATACCCGGTACGCCCAGTTCGGCCATCCAGCTGCCCCAGGTGCTGTTGGCCAAAATCATGGCCTCGGCCACGATCAAATCCAGCGGTGCGCCGCGTTGGCGGGTGCTGATGATCACCTGTTCGTGGCCTTGCGGCTCAGATCCAACATCGCCTTCACGCACCAGGCGGAAGTTGTAGTCCGGGCGATTGAAGGTTTCGGGCTTGCCACGCACCACTTCGCGCTGGGCCTTGAGGTGCTTGGCCAGGCGGTACAAGAAGCTCAGCGTGTCGCGGCTGATGGGCAGCGTGGGCTGGGGTGTGTCGTGCACAAACGCTGGCTCGGTCAACCACTGCTCGGTGATCATGCCGTCCAGCTGGTCGTGGCGCAGGTTGGCTGCAATCGGCACCCGCTCCAGTTTGGTTTCGCTGGCGCGGATCTCCAGCGTAGCTTCGTCCAGCGTGACGTAAAGCGACACGGCCGGGCAGTCGCGCCCCTCGGCCAGCGTGTAGTTTTGCACCACCTCGTCGGGCAGCATGGTCACCTTGTAGCCCGGCATGTACACCGTGCTCAGGCGGGCGCGGCCCAGCTGGTCGATGGCCTCGCCAGGCTGCAGGGCCAGGGCTGGCGCGGCAATGTGCACACCCAGCGTGACCGTGCCTGAGCCCAGACCCTGCACCGACAGGGCGTCGTCGATCTCGGTGGTCTGCGAGTCATCGATGGAATAAGCCTGCACTGCCGCAACCGGCAAGTCATCGCGGATGGGCGGCGCTTGCAGGGCGGGAAAGCCCGTACCTTTGGGAAAGTTTTCCAGCAAAAAGCGCCGCCAGTGAAATTGGTAAGGCGAGTCGATGGCACCCGCACGCTGCAGCAAGGCCAGCGGACCCAGGTGCGTTGCGCGCGAGGCCTCGACCACGGCCTTGTACTCGGGCGCATTCTTGTCAGGCTTGAACAGTATCTTGTAAAGCTGCTCGCGAATCGCCGGCGGGCAGCTGCCCTGGCTCAGCTCGGCCACCCAGGCGTCGATCTGCTGGGCGATCAGTTTCTTTTTCGCGATGGCGGCCAGGGCCTGCTGCACGATCTCGGCCGGTGCCTTCTTGAAGCGGCCCTTGCCCGCACGGCGAAAGTAATGCGGTGCCTCGAAGAGCCGAAACAGTGCGGCAGCCTGTTGCTCGAGTGTGGCTTGCGCGCTGAAGTAGTCGCGCGCCAGGTCGGCAAAGCCAAACTCTTCCTCAGGGGCAAATTCGTAGGCCAGCTCCAGCTCGATGGTCTGGCTCAAGCCCTGCGCGGCACTCATGAACGCAGCCGGGGCCGGCTTCTCGAACTTCAGCAAGCCATTGGCTGCCTTCACCTTCACCCGCTTGCCGCTGTCAAGCTCCACCTGGCTAGACGCATCCGCCTCAGACAACACCCTGCCGGCCATGAACTTTCCGGCTTCTTCGAACAATAAAAACATGGGCGGGATTGTCCCTGTATTTTGTGATGCGGACGACTCGTAACCTCCTTCATGTGTACTCGCCAAATGAAAATGCCCCGCCGAGGCGGGGCCTGGAACTTCCGGTC
>JBJOJH010000166.1:0-6900 GCA_046046715.1 Pseudomonadota bacterium
GAACTGGAAAAGTGGAAGAAAGCCACCGACGAACAGGATGACGCATGGGTCAAGGACATGACCGGCAAGGGATTCAACGGCAAGGAACTGTTTGATACAGCTCAATCTCTGATCAAGCAGAACAGCAAATAAAGAGCTCGCCGGCTGAGTCTGGCTTGTGCTGCAATGCCAGGCCAACCGGTACCTCTTGTGTCAACCAAAACGGTGCACTTTTAGTGCGCCGTTTTTTTAGGAGAAAGCAGTGGCAGACGTCATTCTTACGGAGTCCACCGAAAAGTACGTTGGGTACGCGGGCGGCTTGGACAAGGCCTGCAAAGGGCTGGCCGTGATGTCCGGAAGCATCCTGACCCTGATGGCACTTATGTCCATCTGGAGCATTGTGGGACGCTCGTTTTTTGAAAGCCCTTTGGTGGGTGATTACGAATTGGTGCAGGCGCTGAGTGCGGTTGCTGTTGGTCTGGCGCTGCCCTACACGCACTGGGTCAAAGCCAACGTCATCGTGGACTTTTTCACCATGCACGCCTCCGAGAAGGTGAACGCATCACTCGATGCGATGGCTAATTTGCTGCTGGCTTTTTTCTCTGCGGTGATTTGCTGGCGTCTGGCTGTCGGTCTGGTGGACCTGAAGGCCTCTGAAGACGCATCCATGCTGCTGGGCATATCAACCTGGTGGATTTACCTGGCCCTTGTGCCCGCATTCGGACTCCTGAGCCTGACGGCCCTTTACGGTGCGAGCATCAACTTTGGAAAGCTGCGCAAATGACCGGTATCGAATGGGGTTCCCTGATGTTTTTGGTGATGCTGCTGTTGCTCGCCTTGCGGGTGCACATCGGCATTGCCATGCTGATCACAGGCTCTGTGGGCTACGCCGCGGTTGCGGGTATCGACCCACTGCTGAACTATTTCAAGACAGCGCCGTATTCACGCTTCTCAGTGTATGACCTGTCGGTCGTGCCCTTGTTTTTGCTGATGGGGCAATTTGCCACCCATGGTGGACTGTCCAAGGCGCTGTTTCAGGCCGGTAACGCGTTTATCGGCCACTGGCGTGGCGGCATGGCTATGGCCGGTGTCACCGCCTGCGCGGGTTTTGGTGCCATTTGTGGCTCCTCGCTGGCCACTGCGGCAACCATGGGGCAGGTTGCTTTGCCCGAGATGAAGGCCAACAACTACTCGGGGCGCTTCGCCACCGCTGTATTGGCTGCCGGTGGAACACTGGGCATTCTGATTCCGCCCTCAGTGCCGCTGGTGATTTACGCCATCTTGACCGAGCAGAACATTGCCAAGTTGTTTATGGCGGCTTTCGTGCCTGGCATCATTGCTGCCATCGGCTACATGGTGGTGATTGCCATCGTGGCACGTGTCAGCCCGCAAGACGCGCCTGCAGGTCCACGCCACAGCTGGTCTGAGCGGGTTCAGGCGCTGGTAGAAACATGGCCGGTGCTTTTGATATTTGCCGTGGTGATTGGTGGCATTTATGGCGGCTTCTTCACCCCCACCGAGGCCGCGTCCATAGGCACCATTGCCACCGCTTTCGTAGCCTGGCGCACCGGTGGCCTGAAGGGCCGTGGTTTTCTGGAGTGTATGTACGGCACAGCCGCCGCCACAGGCATGATCTTCGTGATTCTGCTCGGCGCAGATGTGCTCAACGTGTTTCTGGTGCTAACCCAGGTGAACGCCGAGCTCGCCAAGTGGGTGATCAGCTTGCAGATGCATCCCATCCTGATCGTGTTCGTGATCATCTTCATTTACCTGGTGCTGGGTTGCATCATGGACAGCCTGTCCATGATTCTGCTGACCATCCCCATGTTCTTCCCCATCATCATGGGCATGGACATTTGGGGTCTGGACCCCGAATCCAAGGCGATCTGGTTTGGCATCATCGTGCTGATGGTGGTGGAAATCGGCCTGATCACCCCGCCCGTGGGCATGAACGTGTTCATCATCAATAGCATGGCCAAGGATGTGCCCATGAAGGAAACCTTCAAGTACGTCCTGCCTTTCCTGGCCTCGGACCTGCTGCGCATCACAGCAATCGTCTTCATGCCCAGTGTGGTGCTTTTCATCTTGAAGGTGGTCTAGCCCCACACCACTAAGCTAGGCTGACACCAGGCCGCCCCACCCGGGCGGCTTTTTTCATAGTGCCTGAACAGATGAACAGATCATGAGGTCCATCGTCATCATGGGTGTGGCCGGCTGCGGCAAGTCGAGTCTGGGACAAGCGCTGTCCCTGGCCAGCGGCTTGATGCTAGTCGAAGGCGACGACCACCACAGCCAAGCCAATCGTCAAAAAATGCAAGCCGGCATCGCCTTGACCGATGAGGACCGAGAGGGTTGGCTCACAGCGCTCGGCAACTTGCTGCGCCAGCAACCCGAGGGCCTGGTGGTGACCTGCTCGGCACTCAAACGCGCCTACCGCGAACGCCTGCGCCAGGCTTCGCCCGGCTTGCGCTTTGTTTTTTTGGACATTGCCAGAGACGCGGCCCATGGCCGGGTGTCCGGGCGCGGCTCAACGCATTTTTTCCCGGCCAGCCTGATCGACAAGCAATTTGAAACCCTGGAGTCGCCCGTGGGAGAGCCCGGCGTCTTGCGCCTGGACGCCTTGCGCCCTCGGCACGAGTTGCAGCAGGCGGTCAGTCTATGGCTGGGGTCTGACCCGCAGGCCTGAACCCCACCCCAGGCGGCTCAGCCCAGCTGGGTGATCAGGATCTCGTGGGGCGCCAGGCTCAGGCGATCCGGCTGGGCCGCCTCCAAACGCTCGGCCACGGTGGAGAACAACACCTTCGCCGTTGCAGCGCTCAAGCCCGTGGCAGCGACTTGCGGCTGATCCGAGAAGTTCAGCGCCACCAGGCAGGTCTGGCCGCTGGCAGGGTCATGCCGCGTGAAACTCAGCACCTCCTGCTGGGACTCGTCCAGGGGCGTGTAATCACCCACGCTCAGGGCCGGGTTGGCGCGGCGCAGCGCCAGCACACGGCGGCAGAAGTTGAGCAAGGAGGCCGGATCGGCGGCCTGGCCTTCCACGTTCACGCCAGTGGCGTAGTCGGCATTCACCGGTAACCAGGGCGCCACGCCCTCGGGGCAAAAACCGCCATTGGGCGCATTGCGCCACTGCACCGGGGCACGGCAGCGGTCGCGGCTCTCGGTACGGATCTTAGCCAGCGCCTCGTCGGGCGACACGCCGCCCACCGTGGTCATGCGGCGATAGGCCGCTGTAGCGGCGGTATCGCGGAACTGCTCCAGGCGGTCCAGCACCAGGTCGGTCTGGCCGATCTCGTCGCCGTTGTAAATAAAGGGCGTGCCACGCATGGTGGCCAGCAAGGCCAGATGCAGGCGGGCCAGCTCGGCATCATGCACACCGTCGCCGTAACGCGACCACAGCCGGCGCCCGTCGTGGTGGCCCAGGGTGTTGCAAGGCCAGTTGCTGCCCAAGGCAGCCAGGCGCTCGGTCTGGTTGCTGCGGATGTGCGCGGGGGACAGGCGCTGCGCGCGCATCAGTCCAAAGTTGAAGACCAGGTGCAGCTCGTCATCGCCGCCGCCGTGGTAGCGCACGTCCTCGTCTTCGCCGATCAGCACCCGGTCGCCGGGGTATTCGTCGATGACGGCGCGCAGCTCTTTCATCAGTTCGTGCACGCCGGGCTGCTGAATCTGGAACTGCAGCACCTGCTGGAATCGCTCGTGGTTGGTGAAAGGGGCATTGCCCTCGCCAGGTTCCAGTTGCACGGCATGCGGGCGCAGGTCGGGGTCTTCAAAGCAGGTGCCGATCGCGTCCAGCCTAAAGCCATCCACGCCCATGTCCAGCCAGAAACGCACGGCGTTCCACATAGCCTGCTTCAGCTCGGGGTTGCGCCAGTTCAGGTCGGGCTGGTCTTTCAGGAAGGCGTGGTAGTAGTACTGGCCCGTGGCGGGGTCTAGCGTCCAGGCCGATCCACCAAAGATCGAGACCCAATTGTTGGGCGGGCCGCCATCCACGCCATCGCGCCACATGTACCAGTCACGCTTGGGGTTGTTCACGCTAGAGCGCGACTCGGTGAACCAGGCGTGCTGGTCCGACGAGTGATTGAGCACCAGGTCCAGCAGCACGCGGATGTTGCGGGCATGCGCCTCGTGCAAAAAGGTCTTGAAGTCCTCCAGCGTGCCGTACTCCGGGCCCACGCCCTGAAAGTCAGACACGTCGTAGCCGCAATCCACAAAGGGCGAAGGGAAGTGCGGCGACAACCAGATGGCATCGATGCCCAGGTCACGCAGGTGATCGAGTTTTTGGGTCATGCCCAGAAAGTCACCCACCCCATCGCCATTGCCATCGGCAAAACTGCGTGGGTAAATTTGATAAAAAACGGCCGACTGCCACCACTTGGTGTTGTTCATAGTGTGCTGATTGGTTAGTGGGCGCCACACGGCGCCAGGGCCGCATGGTCGATCGGAAAATTATCGTACGGAGGCGTCTTGCCCTGAAAGACAGGCCGGAATGCAGTTTGAAAGCTCGAACATTCCACGCAATCAACCTCCAGGCTGCGGTATTCGCACCCCTTCTGGCGCGTCAAGAAAAGCAAAAGGGTTTAAAAATTGCCGCCGCCAAAAGAGTGTTCGCTCCACCGCGCTCAGGCCCGCCTCGTCACAAATAGCCGACCATTCATGCTCTACGACATTCACTTGGTGATTGACGATGACCATCGCCTCTTCACGCCCCAACAGAAAAGACGTTGCTGCCGCCAGGCATGTGGCGACTTGGCTGCTGCGATGTGCGCCATGAATAAGCATTGCTTGCGAGGCCTGTTGACCGGTTCGCGCCTGCGGGCAAATGTCGTAGGCAGGCGTCAAAGCCAGCTGGCGCCCATCCCAAAACGCCGCATGGTTGCGAGCATGGTCGTCGGTGTTGCCACACAGCACATTGAAAACGATCCGTGAAAACAGTTCGCGCAACGTGGCCTTGGCGTCTACAAATCGATGACGAATGATCTCGGCAAGCTTTTCAAAGCTGGCATAGGCGGCCATCATCTCATCCAGCTCAAACAAGGTGAGTGCAGACACCATGGCGCGCCTGCGCCAATGGGCCCCCTTTCTGACCCGGTCAAAACGTTCGATCAACAGCACGTCTTTGCCCATGGACGTACGCAACTGCACTGGCGCAACGTCCAGCCCCACTTTGCGGGCAAGGCGCATGGCGATGTATTCGGCCTTGACCACGCTGTACAGGTCATTGCCCGCAGAAAATTTGGCGATGAACTTACGCTCACCATCGTCAAGCAAGACCTTGGGACGAGCCCCGCCCAAGGAAGTGCCATGCAGCAGGGCCTGATCCAATTCCGGTGAAAGCGGCACGCCGCGGTCCACCTTCTCCGCCGCCGTCAACAACTCCTCCAACGTCGCTTGCTGGGCTTGCCTGGGCACATACCGGATAGGTGAGCGCTGAAAATCAAGTGCACCAATTCTGTCTGAACCTGACTCGATCAGATAGGTCAACTCATGGAGCTCTAGATTGGCTGCATCTGCGCCCTTGGCACCCAATTTTTGATTGATCAGCACACGGCGCCCCCAGGCATCCGGCGACGCATCGCGGATGCAACTGGGCATGCTCAACCCGGGTACGAGAGGAATGCTGCCCTGCTGAAGCGGTAATTCGGGGGCGTACAGAGCCATAGCGTCCGGTCTGGCCAGATAAGTGCGACCATAGTTGAACACCAGCTGCTGGCCTTGTTGAGTCAATACACCAGCGACAACGGGCTCGACTGCATCCGGTAGCCAGACCCAGACAAAGGCTTCGGTGTACCTTGGGCCAAACTCAGAAGTCATCTTTCACCCCCTTGATTGGGGCACGGACTGCTTTGGGCAACAGCACCATTTTTTCGCGCTGCTGGGCCACCTGGCTGGCCAAGCGGCGTGACTCCGGCTCAAAAAGAGCGACGCCACAGATGGCAGCCACCTCAAACACTGCCCCGATGGAGCAAGCCGGATCTCCGCGCTCAATCCGCTGAAGCAATGCGCGAGATATGCCAGCCCGCGCCGCCAGATCAGTGGTCGTCAGCGCCTTGCCCAGACGCGCTTCACGCACGAGGTGCCCCAGCAGCTCAAGCGCATCGAGGCTGTACTGCGAATAAGGGCGAGAGATCGGTTTAGCCATTACATTGACTCATAAACAATTCACCAAAATATCAAATGAATTTTTAATGAGTCATTGTTTGACCTAGGTCGTGCAAAGTCAAGCATCCACGCTCCGCCCGTGAGGCACGAATCAACTTCGAATCACACCCCCGCCAACACGTCCCGCCCCTGAAACCGCTGTTGTAGCAGGGCCGATGCGGGGGGGATGGTGCCGTTGGCGAGGTGCAGGTGTTGGTCCAGAAACTGTTCGGAGGCGCTGAGCAGGCGGCGGTAGATTTCCTTACACAGGGCGCGAGCGGCGTGGCCGGGCCAGGCGGTGGGTAGCAGCACTTCGGGCAGCTCGGGGTCGCGCAGCAGCAGGCGGCGATAGTCGTGTATGAGCAGAGTGCGGGCCAAAAAAGCCTCTTGTGCATCGATGTGCTCGGGCGAGGCGCTACGCAGCTCATCCAGCATGGGCTGGTACTGCAGGGCGAAGGCGGCGTAGTCGGCCGCCAGCCGGTCGAGGTTCCAGGCCCGGCGCACGATGTCGTCGTCGGTGGCCGACAAGCCCACACGCGGGTTGGCCGCCACCAGCGAGATCAGCTGCGGCACCCATTCGGCCATGCCGTCGGTCACCAGGGCGTCAAAGGCGGTGTTCAGATCGGCACCGGGGTGCACGAAGCAGCCGGGTGCCAAATCGCCAAAGCCCTGCCAGAACAAGGCCCGGCGCAGCTGCTCGCGCTGGCGCGCTGGCAGCTCACCCACCACCATGATGAGACGCCAGCGGCGGTCCCACAGAGGTGATTCGGCGGCGTAGATCTGGCG
>JBJOJH010000167.1:0-4214 GCA_046046715.1 Pseudomonadota bacterium
TACCCGCTGCAGCTCTCGGGCGGTCAGCAGCAGCGCGTAGCCATTGCCCGCGCGCTGTGCCTCAAGCCCAAAATCATGCTGTTTGATGAGCCCACGTCGGCGCTGGACCCGGAAATGATCAAGGAAGTGCTGGACGTGATGATCGAGATGGCCAGCCAGGGCATCACCATGATCTGCGTCACGCATGAGATGGGTTTTGCCAAGGCCGTAGCCGACCGGGTGATCTTCATGGACCAAGGCCAGATCGTGGAGCAAAACACGCCCCACGAGTTCTTCAACAACCCGCAAAACGAACGCAGTCGGGACTTCCTGTCGAAGATATTGGGGCACTGAGCCCTGGGCCCCATGCGCCTTCGGGCGCATGAGACGAAAAAAAGCCGCCTGGCGAAAACCAGACGGCTTTTATCTTGGTGTGCGTTCACTCCCCCAGATATGCTGCACGCACCTTGGGATCATTCAGCATCTCTTTGGCATCGCCCGTCATGGTGACCAGGCCCGACTCCATGACATAGCCACGGTTGGCAATGCTCAGGGCGCGGCTGGCGTTTTGCTCCACCAGCAGCACAGTCACGCCTTGGGCATAGACGTCCTTCACCACCTCAAAGATCTTGTCCACCATGATGGGCGATAGACCCATGGAGGGTTCATCCAGCAGCAGCACTTTGGGACGGCTCATCAGCGCGCGTCCCATGGCCAGCATCTGCTGCTCGCCGCCCGACATGGTGCCAGCCAGCTGGTCCTTGCGCTCGCGCAGGCGCGGGAAGATGGTGAACATCTTTTCGATGTCGGCCTCGATGCCATCCTTGTCGTCCCGGATGTAGGCACCCATCTGCAGGTTCTCGGTGATGGTCATGCGAGTGAACACCCCACGCCCTTCGGGAACCATGGCCAGGCCTTGCTTGACCAGGTCCCACGGTCCCTGCCCCTTGATGCTCTTGCCCATGTATTCGATGTCGCCGGCATTGATCGGCAAGGTGCCCGTGATGGCCTTCATCGTGGTGGTTTTGCCGGCGCCGTTGGAGCCGATCAGCGAGACCAGCTCGCCCTCGCGCACTTCAAAATCGACGCCTTTGACGGCCTGGATGCCGCCGTAGGCGACCTTGAGGCCGGAAACTTTTAACAGTGCTGTTGCCATGCTGTGTGTCCTCTTGTTCTGCTGGGCTCAGTGGCCACCGGTGCCCAGATAGGCCTCGATGACTTTCTCGTTTTTCTGGACCTCGGCCGGTGTGCCTTCCACGATCTGCTTGCCGTAATCCAGCACGGTCACACGGTCACACAGGCCCATCACCAGCTTCACATCGTGCTCGATCAACAAAATGGTGCGGTTGTCCTTGCGGATGCGGTCTATCAGCTCGCGAAGCATGACTTTTTCAGTGGCGTTCATGCCTGCTGCGGGTTCGTCCAATGCGATGAGCTGAGGGTCAGTGGCCAGCGCGCGGGCAATTTCCAGGCGACGCTGGTCGCCGTAGCTCAGGGTACGCGCCTTGTAGTCGGCAAACTTGCCTATGCCGACATAGTCCAGAAGCTCCCGGGCCCGTGCGGTGATAGCGGCTTCTTCGGCCTTGAAGCTGGAGGTGCGGAACATGGCGCCCAACAAACCCGAATGGGTGCGGACATGGCGGCCCACCATCACGTTTTCCAGGGCCGTCATTTCAGCAAACAGGCGGATGTTCTGGAAAGTACGCGCAATGCCAGCCTTGGCCACCAGATGCACGGCAGTAGGCTGGTAGGGTTGTCCTGCCAGCTCAAAGGTGCCGCTGTCTGGGGTGTACAGACCAGTCAGCACATTGAAGAACGTGGTCTTGCCAGCGCCATTGGGGCCGATCAGGCCATAGACCTGACCACGCTGGATGTGAATGCCCACATCGCTGAGGGCTTGCAGACCACCAAAGCGCTTGGAAACGCCAGCGACCTTGAGTACGGTATCTGTGCTCATGTGCAGGTCTCCTTATTTCGAGTTTTGTAGTGACTTGCCGTGCTCAGGCGAAGGCCACAAGCCGCGTGGGCGCAGCATCATGATGCTGATCATGGCCACGGCAATCAAGAACTGGCGCAGGATGGAGGCATCCAGGCGACCATCTGTCATGGCCTGCAAGGGGCCGGCCACATAGCGCAGCACCTCGGGTAGGGCCGACAGGAGCACGGCGCCCAGAATCACCCCGGGCAGGTGGCCAATACCTCCCAGCACCACCATGGCCACAATCATGACTGACTCCATCAGGCTGAAGGACTCGGGGGAGATAAAGCCCTGGAAGGCGGCAAACATGGCACCGGATACACCGCCAAAGGTGGCGCCCATGCCAAACGCAGCCAGCTTGAGGTTGCGAGTGTTGATGCCCATGGCCTTGGCGGCGATTTCGTCTTCACGGATCGCCATCCAGGCACGGCCCACGCGCGAGACCTCCAGGCGATGGCAAATCACCACGCTCAAGATCACCAGGGCCAGGAACAGGTAGTAGTACAGCGAGACCGAGGCCAGCTCGATGCCAAACAGGTTGAGCTTCTTGCCCAGATCCAGACCAAAGAACCGCAATGAGTCAATTTGGTTCAATCCCTTGGGACCGTTGGTGATGTTGACGGGGTGATCCAGGTTGTTCATGAAAACCCGGATGATTTCGCCAAAGCCCAGGGTCACGATTGCTAGGTAGTCGCCGCGCAGTCGCAGGGTTGGGGCACCCAGCAAAATGCCCAGCACCCCCGCCAAGGCCGCCGCCACAGGAATGGTCAGCCACAGGGGTTGGTGCATGCCCTCGGGAAACATGGCCGCAATCGCCGGGAAGGTTTCCACCAGATGCGGCGAGCCCAGCAGGCCAAACATGTAGGCACCGATGGCGAAGAACGCCACGTAACCCAGGTCGAGCAAACCGGCATAGCCCACCACGATGTTCAGGCCCAGTGCGAGCATCACATACAAAAGTGCCATGTCGGCAATACGCACCCAGGCGTTGCCGAAGCCTTGCAAGATGAGGGGTAGCACCAGCAATGCCAGGCCGGCCAGCACAAATGCAGTTATTTTTTTCTGTTGAGTCATGACCTGTCTCCTTAGGCTCGGTCGGCCACACGTTCACCCAAGAGGCCCGATGGGCGCAGGGTCAGCATGATGATCAGCACGATGAAGGCAAAGATGTCGGTGTAGTGGCTACCCAGCACACCGCCGGTGAGAGCGCCGATGTAGCCAGCGCCGATCGACTCGATCAAGCCCAGCAGCACGCCTCCCACCACGGCACCGGCCAGGTTGCCAATGCCGCCAAACACAGCTGCGGTGAAGGCCTTGAGGCCAGGCAAGAAGCCCATGGAGTGCTGCACCGTGCCGTAGTTGGATGCCCACATCACACCCGCAATGGCCGCCAGCACGGCACCGATGATGAAGGTGGCAGAAATCACCACATCAGGCTTCACGCCCATCAGGCCGGCCACCCGGGGGTTCTCGGCAGTGGCACGCATGGCGCGACCGAGCTTGGTGGCGTTGACCAGCCAGGACAGGGCGGCCAGAGACACTGCCGTCAGCCCGAGGATAAGGACCTGGGTGGGGGTGATCACCGCGCCGCCGATTTCAAAGGGCGTGGAAGACAGTAATGTGGGGTAAGACTTGAAGTTGGGCTTCCAGATCATCATGGCGATGGTCTGCAACAGGATGGACATGCCGATGGCGGTAATCAAGGGGGCCAGCTTGGGGCTGTTGCGCAAGCGACGGTAAGCCAGCTTTTCTATGACGTAGTTGAGTGTGGCCGCCACCACGCAGGAAATCAGCAAGGCAATGATGAGGATCACATAACCGGGCGTGCCTGGCATGGCACCTTGCATCCAGCCGATGATGGACCAGCTGGTCAGCGCCCCCACCATCAATACCTCGCCGTGAGCAAAGTTGATCAGGTTGATGATGCCGTACACCATGGTGTAGCCCAAGGCCACCAGCGCGTACATGCTGCCCAAAACAAGCCCGTTGATGACCTGTTGCAGAAAAATATCCATTGCTGCTTTCTCCAATATGTAACCCGCCCTGCATAAAGCAAAAAACCCGCCAAGAGGCTCGGGCGGGTAGGCGTGGCGCATTGTATCGACGGCACTTTGGCCCTACCGCATTTGTAACCAAGGGTTTTCCCTTGAAGAAAGCGCTGATTCAAGCTTCTCATGAAGCATCAGTTGGACTGATGATTGAGCCTTTTCAACTCACGCAACTTCTCGGCAATGCGTATTTCAAGACCGCGCTCCAC
>JBJOJH010000168.1:0-2783 GCA_046046715.1 Pseudomonadota bacterium
GCCTGCACCAGCAAGGCGGGCACGGCCACCCACATGGCCAGCTGCACGGCGTGCAGCACAAACACACCCAGATCCAGCCGGAGCAAGGCCGGGCTACGCAGCACCGCCAGCAAACTGGCACGCGAGCCTCCGCTAATCAGCACAGGCTCCGCCGGCACCCACCATTTCACCAGTGCCATGCCCGTGAGCGCCAGCGCACCCGTGGCCCAGAACAAGCCGTTCAATCCGATCCACGCAGCCAGCACCGGCGCCAGCACCAGGGACAGGGCAAACATCAGCCCGATGCTGGCGCCCACCATGGCCATGGCCTTGGTCCGCACCACGTCCCGGGTCTGGTCCGCCAGCAAAGCCGTCACCGCCGCTGAAATCGCCCCTGCACCCTGCAAGGCGCGCCCCAGCAAAAGCCCATCCAGGGTCTGGGCGGCGGCGGCCACAAAGCTGCCTGCTGCAAACAGCAGCAAACCAGACAGGATGACTCGTTTGCGGCCCAGGCGGTCAGAGGCCAGGCCAAAAGGAATTTGCAGCATTGCCTGGGCCAGGCCGTAAATGCCCATGACCAGACCCACACGGGCGGGGTCATCGCCACCCGGGTAGCGGGCCGCCTCCAGTGCAAACACCGGCAGCACCAAAAACAGGCCCAGCATGCGCATGGCAAAGATCGTGGCCAACGAGAGGCTGGAACGCCTCTCCAGCGGCGTCATGGCGCTGGACGGTGCGCCTGTTGTGGCGCTTGCTGGAGCAACAGATGAATCAACAGACACAGACACTCGATTTACAGGCCGTAGCAGGGGAGGTGCAATCCATGGGTAGACAAGGGCGCTGATTGTCCCCGATGCGCCTGGCATTCATCTTTCACTATCATCAACGGTTTTGTCTTGCGCCAGCCATCTTGAACTCTGCTCCTACAGGCCACGCCGCCTCCGCTGCACCCGAGGGTGCTTACCTGGCCCAGGCTTTGCGCCTGCAAAACATCAGCATCCGTGGCGCACGCACCCACAACCTGAAAAACGTCGATCTGGACATACCGCGCAATCAGCTGGTGGTGATTACCGGCTTAAGCGGCTCAGGCAAGTCCAGCCTGGCGTTTGACACCCTCTACGCCGAGGGCCAACGCCGCTATGTGGAAAGCCTCTCCACCTACGCGCGGCAGTTTTTGCAGCTGATGGACAAGCCTGATGTGGACTTGATCGAAGGCCTGAGCCCTGCTATCAGCATCGAGCAAAAGGCCACCAGCCACAACCCACGCTCCACTGTGGGCACGGTGACGGAAATTCACGATTACCTGCGCCTCCTGTTTGCGCGCGCCGGCACCCCCTACTGCCCCGAGCACAGCCTGGCGCTGCAGTCACAAACTGTGAGCCAGATGGTGGACGCTGTGCTGGCCCTGCCCGAGGACACCCGGCTGATGATTCTGGCACCCGTGGCGCGCGAGAAAAAGGGCGAGTTTCTGGACGTGTTTGCCCATATGCAGGCACAGGGCTATGTGCGCTTTCGGGTGGATGGCCAGGCACTTGAGTTTGAAGACCTGCCCAAGCTCAAAAAAGCAGAAAAGCACGACATCGACGTGGTGGTCGACCGGCTCAAGGTGCGTCATGCGCCCGCACCTTCCACCGATGGTAGCGCACCGGCCCACCCCGAAGCGCACGCAGACTACAGCAACTTCAAGCAACGACTTGCGGAGAGCTTTGAGGCCGCACTACGCCTGGCCGAAGGACGCGCCATCGTGCTGGAGATGGACAAGGGCACCGAGCACCTGTTCAACGCCAAATTTGCCTGTGCCGTGTGCAACTACTCCATCAGCGAGCTGGAGCCGCGCCTGTTCTCTTTCAACTCGCCGGTCGGTGCCTGCCCGACCTGCGACGGCCTGGGTGAACAGGACTTTTTCGATCCGGCCAGGGTGGTGGCTTTCCCATCACTCAGTTTGGCCAGCGGGGCTATCAAGGGCTGGGACCGGCGCAATGGCTACTACTTTGCCATGCTGGAAAGCCTGGCCAGACACTACCAGTTCGACATTGAACAGGCGTTCGAGTCCCTGCCCGAGGCGGTGCGCCAGGTCATCCTGTTTGGCTCGGGCGAGGAAGAGATCAAGTTCAGCTACGTGCTGGACTCGGGTGCCTCGCAGGGTAAAAAGGTGAGCAAAAAGCATGTGTTTGAGGGGATCATCCCCAACATGCAACGGCGCTACCACGAGACCGATTCGGCCCTGGTGCGCGAGGACCTTTCACGCTACCGCAGCATCCAGCCCTGCACCGACTGCGGCGGCTCGCGCCTGCGCCGGGAGGCCCGCCATGTGAAGGTGGGTGAAGGCGACCAGGCCCGGGCCATTTTTGAGATCAGCCACAGCACTCTGCGCGACAGCTTTGCCTACTTCAGCACCCTGCAGTTGCAGGGCGCCAAGGGCGAAATTGCGGCCAAGGTGGTGCGTGAAATCGGCCTGCGATTGAAATTTTTGAACGATGTGGGCCTGAACTACCTCAGCCTGGACCGCAGTGCCGAAACCCTGAGCGGCGGCGAGTCGCAACGCATCCGCCTGGCCTCGCAGATCGGGTCCGGCCTGACCGGCGTGATGTACGTGCTGGACGAGCCCAGTATCGGCCTGCACCAGCGCGACAACGACCGCCTCATCAGCACCCTCAAGCACCTGCGCGACATCGGCAACAGCGTGATCGTGGTGGAACATGATGAAGACATGATTCGCGCAGCCGACCACGTCATCGACATGGGCCCGGGGGCGGGTGTGCATGGCGGGCGGGTGATGGCGCAAGGCAGCTTTGAGCAGATCA
>JBJOJH010000169.1:0-7584 GCA_046046715.1 Pseudomonadota bacterium
CTCGAAGGTTTGCCAACTTTCCTGGGCGCAGTGGACGAGCAGATCGCCAAGGAAGCCAAGAAGGCTTTCGACAAGCAAGGCTTGAAGATCGAACTCGGCGTGAAAGTCGGCGAGATCGTCAGTGGCAAGAAGGGTGTGACCGTTAACTACACCAACGCCAAGGGCGAGGCCGTCAAGTTGGATGCCGACAAGCTCATCGTGTCCATCGGCCGTGTGCCCAACACCATCGGCCTGAACCCAGAGGCCGTGGGCTTGCAGCTCGACGAACGCGGCGCCATTGTGGTGGATGCCGATTGCAAAACCAACCTGCCCGGCGTCTGGGCGGTGGGTGACGTGGTGCGTGGCCCGATGCTGGCGCACAAAGCCGAAGAAGAGGGCGTTGCAGTGGCTGAGCGCATTGCCGGCCAGCATGGTCACGTCAACTTCAACACCATCCCCTGGGTCATTTACACCAGCCCCGAGATCGCCTGGGTGGGTCGCACCGAGCAGCAACTTAAGGCCGATGGCGTGGCTTACAAGGCTGGCACCTTCCCGTTCCTGGCGAACGGCCGTGCCCGCGCTTTGGGCGACACCACCGGTATGGTGAAGTTCCTGGCCGATGCCTCGACCGATGAAATCCTGGGTGTGCACATCGTGGGCCCGATGGCGTCTGAGTTGATCTCTGAAGCCGTGGTGGCGATGGAGTTCAAGGCGTCTGCAGAAGACATCGCCCGCATTTGCCATGCCCACCCGAGCTTGAGCGAGGCCACCAAAGAAGCGGCCTTGGCCGTGGACAAGCGCACCCTCAACTTCTGAGCATGACCGTACGCACGGCCTACGAGGCCGAGCTGAAACAGCGGGGTTACACCAGTGACCCCGCTCAGGAGCGCGCCATCGACGCCCTGGAGCGCTGCGCCCAAGAATGGGCGGCGTTTCGGGAAAAGCGTTCCAACGCGCTCAAAAAACTCATCAACCGCCCGCAGATACCGCGTGGCGTGTACATGTTTGGCGGGGTAGGGCGGGGCAAGAGCTTTCTGATGGACTGCTTTTTCAATGCGGTCCCCCTCAAACGCAAAACCCGGCTGCATTTCCACGAGTTCATGCGCGAGGTGCACCGTGAGTTGCGCGACCTTCAGGGCATCGTCAACCCCCTGGACGAGCTGGGCAAGCGCATGGCGGTGCGCTACCGCTTGATCTGCTTTGACGAGTTTCATGTGGCGGACATCACCGACGCCATGATCCTGCACCGTCTGCTCGATGCCTTGTTCAAGCACGGCGTGGGCTTTGTCACCACGTCCAACTTTCACCCCGACGGCCTGTATCCGGGCGGCCTGCACCGTGATCGCATCCTGCCTGCCATTGAGTTGCTCAAAGACAAGCTCGAAGTCATCAACGTCGACAACGGCACCGATTACCGCAGCCGTACGCTAGACCAGGTTCAGATCTATCACTGCCCCTTGGGTGAGCAAGCCGATGCCGACATGACGGCGGCCTTCAACCAACTGTCCGAAACGCGCGATGAGGAGCCTGTGTTGCACATCGAGTCGCGAGTCATCAGCGCTCGGCGCAAGGCGGGTGGGGCGGTCTGGTTTGACTTCAAGTCGCTGTGCGGTGGCCCACGTTCGCAAAACGATTACCTCGAGATCGCCAGCCAGTTCCACACCGTGTTCTTAAGCGATGTTCCTTACATGCCGGTGCGTATGGCGTCTGAAGCGCGACGCTTTACCTGGCTGGTGGATGTGCTCTACGACCGGCGCGTCAAGCTCATCATGTCAGCCGCGGTACCTGCCGAGGCCTTGTACACCGAAGGCCCCATGGCCCACGAGTTTGTGCGCACCGTCTCCCGCCTGAACGAAATGCAGTCGCAAGAGTATTTGGCACTGGAGCGCCGCGACGTGGATACCCGGCTCACATGAGCCGGCGGGCCAACTGGGCAAGCGGCTGTGTCATGGTGAGAGGGGTGGCCCGCCTCCTGCTGTTTGGTTTGCCAGGACTTGTGGCTGCACAAACAGCCGAGCCCCCGGCACCCCCAGACCTTGGTCAGCAAATGCAAGCTTTGGATGCGCAGCGTGCGGCTATCACTCAAGCCTTTTCAGAAGAGAAGTTGCGGTGTGCTCAACGTTTTGCCATTACAGCCTGCGAGCTCGACTTGGCCCAACGGCAACGTGATGCTCTGGCACCGCTAAGACAACAGGAACTTGCCCTGAAACAAGCCGACCATCAGCGCCGGGGTGAGGCGCAATTGGCGCGCCTAGCCAATAAGGTGACCGATGCCAACAGTCCGGGGCAGCAACGAGAGCGAGTCCACAAGCAAAACCAGCACCAGCAGCGCCAGGAACGTGCACAAGATAAGGCCCGACCTCAGCGCACGCCCGCAGAGGTGCTTGTGGCAACACGGGCCACGCAAGAGCGACTCAATAAACAGCAAGAAAAAGCGCGTGCCCGTGAAGAAACTGCAGCAGCATCGGCGCCCAAACGGGCCAGCCACGAAGCTCGCTTGCTTGAAGCGCAAGAGCACAAGGCTCAAAAACTGCGTGAATTAGAAGCAGGCCGGGCCAAAGCCGCCAAGCCCCTGCCGACACCTCCCTGATTTATCAGCTCGGTGAACCTTCCAGGGGTTCCAGCTTGATGATGATGAGCGACAGGTTGTCGCCGCCTCCCATGGCGCGCCGGCGCGCTGCGTCGATCAGGTATTCGGACGCTTCACGTGCCGACAGCCGTGCCACGGCGCTGCCCAGTTCTTGCGATGTGAAGTAGTGCCACACCCCGTCGCTGCAAGCCAGCAGGGTATCGCCGGCCTGTAGGTGCCGACTCACGTGGGTGCCTATGGGCGGGTCTTCTTCGGTGCCCAGGCAGCCGACCAGTATGTTGGACTTGGGGTGTGAGTTGGCCTGCGCTTCAGTCAACTCACCCTTGTCGACCAGGGTTTGCACATAAGAATGATCACTTGTTCTGTGCACCAGCGCGGGGCCGTGAAAGTGATACACCCGCGAATCTCCGGCATGGGCCCAGTAGCACTCTCCATCGGGGTTGATCACAAACGCTGCCATGGTGCTGTGCGGCTCCTGGCGCGCGGCTATGGCCGTCAGCTTGATGACCAGGTGCGCCTCCATGGTGATCTGCCTCAGCAGCGCCTGCCCATCGTCAGTGGCGGGGTCATAGCGCTCGAACAGCTGCTTGGCTGTCATCATGACTTGGTCTGATGCCTTGCGCCCACCTGTACGCCCGCCCATGCCGTCCGCCACCACGCCCAGAATGCAGCCATTCAGTCGCGGGTGCTGTAGCAAGATGACCTGGTCCTGCTGGTAGTCCCGGTCGCCCTTATGTATGGCAGTGGATGCGGTGAGTCGGTAGCCTTGATGCATGTCGCTGAATTATCGGTGGGCGTGATCCCTGGACATTCGTTAAGTTTTGTTTGTGAATGTGTTTTTGTCTCTGGTAGGATGATATTCGCTATGCCAGGTGTCGGCAGATGCCTTTGCGTATTCGCAAATCCTCATACAAGCGGAGATTTCAAGTGACCCAAGCAGTATCCAAATCCAATCGCGCCGGCCATGCCGTTCTGAAACCCTTGGCTCTGGCCGTTGCCGCTCTGGCTTTGTCCGCATGCTCCACGATTCAACCCACGCCGCTGGTTGACCAAGACCTCAAGTCGCTCAACCAGGCCGACACCGCCAGCATCCGCAAAGATGTGGAGCCTATCAGTGGCCCCTTAACGCTGGATGAAGCCATGGCACGCGCCCTCAAGTACAACCTGGAGCGCCGCACCAAGATGATGGAAGAGGCCATGGCCCTCAACCAGCTGGATGTCAACAAATACGACATGCTGCCCAAGCTGATGGCGCAGGCGGGGTACTCCACCCGTAACAACGAGCGCGGCACTTTCAGCAGCCCTTACCCTAACGGCGCGATCTCGACCTCTGCTTCCACCTCCACAGAGGCTACCCACAACACTACCGACCTCGGCTTTACCTGGAGCCTGCTCGACATCGGCGTGGGCTACTACGGCAGCAAGCAAGCATCCGACCGCGTGCTCATCGCCCTGGAGCGCCGCCGCAAGGCCATGCACCTGCTTATGCAAGATGTGCGCACCGCTTATTGGCGTGCCGTTAGCGCCCAAAAGCTGCAAAAGAGCGTGGCTGACACCATCGCCATGGGCGAAGCTGCGCTCACCGATTCGCGCAAGGCCGAAGGCGAGCGCGTGCGTAACCCGCTCGATGCCCTGCGCTACCAGCGCCAGTTGCTCGAAAACCTGCGTTTGCTCGAATCCATCACGCAAGAGCTGTCTTCTGCCCAGGTCGAGCTGGCTACCTTGATCAATGCCCCCATAGGCCAGGCATTCACCCTGGCCAATGAAGACGGCACTCTGGCCGACGACGAAGTGCTGAAGATGCCCGTGCAAAAGCTCGAAGAAGCCACCCTGGCCCAAAACGCCGACCTGCGCGAGCAGCACTACAACGTGCGTGTGGCCAGCGAAGAAGTGCGTCGCACCATGGCGCGCCTGTTCCCCAACTTGTCGTTCAACTACAACCTCAAGTACGACACCGACCAGTACCTGGTCAACAACCGCTGGAACGAGGCCGGCCTGCAGCTCTCCTTCAACCTGTTCAACCTGATCACCGGCCCCGGCCAGAAGAAGCTGGCAGAAGCTGGCGTGGCACTGGCTGAGCAGCGCCGCATGACCATGCAACTGGCCGTGGTCACCCAGATGCACCTGGCCCGCCTGCAGCTGGTCAGCGCCCGCAACCAATTTGACCGTGCGGACGCCATCTACTCCACCGACCAGCGCATTGCCGAGCACGTGCGTAACCGCGCATCTGCCCAGACCGCCAGCGCGCTCGACCGCGTCAGCAACAAAACCACGGCTATCTTGAGCCTGTTGCGCCGCTACCAGGCGCTTGCCCAGGTGCAAGCTGCCGAGAACAAGCTGATGGCCACCCTGGGCCTGGAGCCCCGAATCGGCAGCACCGGCGAGATGAGCCTGAACGACCTGACCCAGCAACTCAAGGCCAACAACAAGCCCTGGGCGCCGCTGATGCAGACCAGCTCGGTCATGGACACCGGCATCAAGGTCGCTTACGCCAAGGCTTCATGGTGATGCAGTTGCGGCCCTGGTGGGCTGCTGTTTGCCTGGGTGTGATGGGGTCGGCCTGCCTGGCGCAAACCGCCCCGGCCCCTGATGCCTTGCCCGCGCTGCCCCGCACTGCGCTGGAGCGACAGGACATCCGCGCCCAGCTCATGCCGGTGCGCTACACCACCTTGGCGTCAGAAATTGGCGCCAAGGTGAATCGCCTGCCGGTGCGCGAAGGCGCGTCTTTCAAGTCCGGCGACTTGCTGGTGGGCTTTGACTGCACCGTGCAAGAAACCCTGCTGCAAAAAGCTGCTGCAGAACTGCAGGGCGCCGAGTTCACTCTGGCCGCTAACCAGCGCCTGGCCGAGCTGCGCTCGGTCGGCCAGCTTGATCTGGACTTGTCTCTGGCCGCCGTGGCCAAAGCCAAGGCCGACCTTGCCACCAACCAATCTGTCTTGACCAAATGCCAGGTGACCGCGCCTTTTGATGGCCGTGTGGCCGAGCAAAAAGTGCGCGAGCAGCAATTTGTGCAGCCCGGCGTGGCTTTGCTCGACATCCTGGACGACAGCTCTCTGGAGCTGGAGTTTCTGGTGCCCTCGGGCTGGCTGCGCTGGCTCAAAAGCGGCCACCGCTTCAGGGTTGGCATCGACGAAACCGGCAAGTCTTACCCAGCCCACGTCACCCGTCTGGGTGCCCGGGTCGACCCCGTCAGCCAGTCCGTCAAGGTCACGGCCACCATCGACGGTCGCTTTGCCGAGCTGGTAGCCGGCATGAGCGGTCGCGTCCAAATTTCGGCGGGGCGCTAAGCCCCCCACCCACACATCGTTAAACGTCTGTTCATAAGCAATATCGGCTTAGAACCCAAGGCTCAAACACCAGGAGATGACCATGAACCCATCCAAGCCCAACCAGCTCAGCCTGTTTGAAGCAGCCATCGCCGCCACCGCTGCCGGCCAGCAAGGTGCTCAAGCTGCAGGCCGCAAACTGGTGCGCCGCAAGCCCAGCATGATGGCCCTGGAGCAGCGCTTCATGTTTGATGGCGCGGCTGTGGGGGATGTGGTCAGCGAGGCTTCTAAGACGGTGCTGGACAAGAACGTCAACGATGGCTTGCTGCACTTCGCGGTGTCAAAGTCTGCCTTGTCTGCTGCGGTTATCACGGCCCAGGCCGAGGCTGAAAAGCTGGTGGCCGACTTTTTGGCACGGCCAGATGCCAAGCAGCAATTGTTCAACTTGTTCAAGGGAGCGCAAGGTGACACGCCCTCTACTCAGTGGCTGGCTGCCGCTGATACCCTCGTGGCAGATGTGACCGGCGACATGGTTACGTTGCGTGTCGAACTTCGTTCCAGTGCCGAGTTACAGGGCGCGCAGGGTGCCTTCGCAGCCCAGGGCACAAATGGTCAGTCCGTCATTTATCTGAACGCTGACTGGGTGCAGTCGGGAGCAGACAAATCCGCCATTGCACGCGTGCTTGTTGAGGAGCTGGGTCACAGCTTCGATGCACGCCTGAATGGGTCTGCAGACACGGCTGGCGATGAAGGCGAGCGATTTTCTGCCACTTTGACTGGGGCTGATACCACCGCAGCGGGCTTTGCCAGCGACAACGATCATCGCCTGTTGCTTATTGATGGCAAGTTTGTTGCCGCTGAGGCAGCAGATCCGACCCCTGCAACGGCAGGCTGGATCACCTTGGGGCGGCCATCCGATCCTAACAAGGCTGGATCAGATGGTGGATGGACGGCTGCAGCGCCTGATTTGGTCGGTAACGCTGAAAAGCCCTATTTGCAATATCAGATCGACTCCGTTACCGGGAAGATTTATTTCAAAATCCGTATTGAGGCTGAAGAAACGGGTCTGACCGAGCCTGCCGCGAATACTGTTATGGATTTAAATGGAGATGGTATACCGGAGTTCGTCATGACCCTGTCTGTTCGAGAGGGGACCGGTGCCAATGCCTTTGGTGGTAGTGTGGACGTAACGGCTGGTTTAGTAAATGCCAATACCTACTCCTATTCCATCTCGTTTTCCCCCCTGGAGGCAGGAACTACCGCTGAATCCAACTTGCGCCCTAGCACCACCACAATTATGGGCGCGAACAATGAAAAATTCTTTATTTACGACTCAAGCAATTTCTACTCTGTTGGCACGGGTGGTACAGGGTCTGCAACGCTAACAGACACTACCGGTAATGCCTACGGAGCAGGATTAAAGATTTACTTTGACTCCACTTCAATGACAAATGGCACATCCACGGCAAGCGACCTGGATGGCGATGCCAAGAAGGAACATTACTACGTCTTCTCGTTCAACCTGAGTAGTTCGGCAAGTCCCAATGCCTACGATGCATTTCGCAACTACATGGATACGTACTTGGAGAACGAGAGTCCCACAGTTAACTACCAAGATTTAGCGGTGTGGCCTCCCGCAGGAACAACTATCTACGGCGCTACCGTATCTGCCACCCAAGACAACTCCGTTAACGGCGATATCGGTGGGGGTGCTTACGATGGGACCGAAACTTGGCGGGAGATTTTTGG